>CASETU010000023.1 GCA_949290895.1 uncultured Bacillota bacterium | reverse complement strand
CAAGAAAGTTTTGCATTACCAAACTCCGCAAGATTTATTTGAACTAAATCTCTCTAACTGTTGCACTTAACTTGACAATTCATCTTTTCGAACGGTTTTTCGGTGTCGTATAAAATTGACTTTTTATATCTCAGCCCCTTGTAAACGCGGCGCTGAAAATTTTTTTGTAAAATGGTTTTACCGTGTTGAAAAAAACAGTTTAACGGTATATAATAAAAAGGACTAAGGATATAAGTTTTACGGAGGGATTATGAAAGTTACGGTTTTGGGAAGCGCGGCGGCAGAAGGGATTCCCGCGCTGTTTTGCAACTGCGATAACTGTAAAAAAGCTGCGGCAAGGGGCGGCAAGGATATCCGCACCCGCGCACAGGTGCTTGTCAACGAGGATTTGCTCATCGATTGGCCCGCGGACACCTATATGCATAAACTTCTGAACAACCTCGACCTTTCAAAGGTGGAGACTTTGCTCGTAACCCATTCGCATAGCGACCATTTCCGACCGCTGGACTTTGGTATAAGGGGCGCGGTATATGCGCACGCGATGTCGAATGAAACGCTGAACGTCTATTGCAACGCGGCCGTTAAACGCGCCTACGACGTTTCGGGAGACATCGAAAAGATAGCGCCCGCCATCGGGGATAAAATTGTTTTTCATACCGCCGAGCCGCTGAAGCTTTTTAATGCCGGCAAATATGAAATATGCGCGTTTCGCGCTCAGCACATGGCGAGCGAGCAGGCGCTTTACTATTACATAAGGGAACGCGATACGGGCAAGGCGCTGCTGCAGGTTTTCGACACGGGGAAAGTTTATCCCGAAACATATGCGTTTATGGAGAAAAACAACTTGAAAGCCGACGTCGTGCTGCTCGACTGCACGATGCTCAAGCACGAAATCGACGACAATTCCACGCACATGAATCTGAAAGCGTGCATTGGCGTTACGCAAAATCTAAAGGAAAAGAAATTGCTCGGCGAGGGCGCGCGCGTGTTCGTAACGCATTTTTCGCACAACGGCAACATGCTCCACGAAGAAATCGAAAGTTATCTCGCGCCGTACGGTATCGGCGTAGCGTATGACTCCATGAAAGTCGAAGTGTGATTTTCTCGTTCTGTTGCAGGAAAACCGAGGAACTTTTTTGACGGAAATATCATTTAAAAACCGACCGCCCGCCGCTACTTTTTGTAGCGGCGGGCGGTGAAATTTTAAATTATGTTTTCGTACCGTTTTTTTATCGCAAGGTTATACGCCGTATGATAAACTTTTGCGCTGACAGCGCGAAACGGTGGATTTTCCGTTTTGAAAATTCATGGAAACGTTGTCTTACTCCCATTCGATGGTCGCCGTCGGCTTGGGGGACATGTCGAAACAAACCCTGTTGACGTTCTTCACTTCGCTCAAGATGCGTTTCGTGATATTTTGCAAAACTTTCCAGGGAAGTTCGGGTACTTCCGCCGTCATCGCGTCCACAGTATTGACGGCGCGGATGATGACGGGCCAGTCAAAGCAGCGCGCATTATCGCGCACGCCCACCGACTTGAAATCGGGAATCAGCGTGAAATACTGCCATATTTTGCCTTCGAGCCCGTTTTTCGTAAATTCTTCGCGCAAAATGGCGTCGCTTTCCCGCACCGCTTCGAGGCGGTCTTTCGTGATCGCGCCCAGGCATCTTACGCCCAGCCCGGGGCCGGGGAACGGCTGGCGGTAAACCATGTTGTCGGGAAGGCCGAGCGCCGCGCCGCAAGCGCGCACTTCGTCCTTAAAGAGCATTTTCAGCGGTTCAACCAGCTCGAACTTCAAATCTTCGGGAAGTCCGCCCACGTTGTGGTGGCTTTTGACGATTTTCGCGGTCTTCGTGCCGCTTTCCACGATGTCGGGATAAATCGTGCCCTGCGCGAGGAATTCGATGCCGTCGAGCTTTCTCGCCTCTTCTTCAAACACACGGATAAATTCCGCGCCGATGATCTTACGTTTCTTTTCGGGGTCGGCAACGCCCGCAAGCTTGCTCAAAAACCTTTCTTCGGCGTCTACGTAGACAAGGTTTGCGTCGAGCTCTTCGCGGAATACTTTCACTACTTGTTCAGGCTCGCCTTTTCTCAAAAGTCCGTGGTTCACGTGCACGCAGGTCAGCTGTTTACCGATGGCTTTGAGGAGCAGCGCCGCAACGACGGAGGAGTCCACGCCGCCCGACAGCGCGAGCAATACCTTTTTGTCGCCGACTTGTTTTTTGATGAGTTCCACCTGGTCGGCGATAAAGTTTTCCATGTTCCAGTTTGCTTGCGCCTTGCAGGTGTCGAACACAAAACTCTTTAATTTTTCCGCAATCGCGTTATCGTCTGCGGGCATGGGATTGATTTTGCCGTTTTCTTCGTAATCGAAAGTGTAAACGGGCAGTCCGCTTTTTTTAACTTCTTCGCTCAGCGCGATTTTTTTGCCGTCCACAACGTCGTTGGGACCGCCGTTCGCGACGACGCCCTTCACGTTTGGCAGGGCGAGCAGTTCTTTCGCCGTGACGTCGTAATTGACGATTTCGCTGTAAACGCCGAGCGCGCGGACGGCGCGCGCCACGTCGGTGTTGCGCGTGCTACCGAGGTCCATTACCGCAATCATATCCTGTTTCAATGAAGTATCCTCCGAATTTCATTCGCTTTTTTCTTTTATTATATACGAAAACGCGTATTTTTTCAAGCGCAGAGCGGGGGTGAACGAAAAGGAGCGCAAATTTTTTATAAATAAAATTCATTGAAAACACACTGTCATGTAATATCCATGCGGCGGAAAAAGCGGCAATGCTTCGAAAAACGGAAAGAAAAATAATTCGTGCGGAAAACGCTTTTGCGTTTTCCGCACGACATAATCGAGCAAAAATCGTTTCATTAAACCGTTTGTTCTTTTGTTTGTCGAAACAGCCAATCCCAGGTTTCCTGCAAGGCGAGCGCAGGATCCCACGCGTTGTGATCGACAGTCGGAAAAATCGTTAATTTGGCACAGCCGCCCGCGTTGTTCACCGCTTTTACCATGTGAACGGACTCTTCCGGCAAAACCTCGTTGTCCAGCGCGCCGTGGAACGCCCAAATTTTAACGTTTTTCATTCTGGCGGCATTCCAGTACATGCCGCCGCCGCAAATGGGCAATGCCGCGGTAAACCATTGAGGATGAGACATAAGCAGCTGCCAAACGGTGTATCCGCCCATGCTGTTGCCGATGATGTAAACTCTGTTGTTGTCCGCTTTGTCGTTTTGCAAAATGTTTTCGATAAACTCCGTCAATACGCCGAAAAGGTCGAACCATGTGTCTTGATGACACTGCGGCGCGGCGACGATGCAATTTTTTCCCGCATTTCGGACGATGGCTTGCCATGCGGTGTTGCTTTCCAACATGGAAATATCGTTTCCTCGGGTGCCTGCGCCGTGAATATAAAATACGACGGGAACTTTTTTTTCGGAGTTCGGTTCGCCGTAAAGATACTCAAGCGATTCGCTGCCGTGTTTTAAAGAAGTAAATTTTTTTTTGCAAAGGTCCATTTATTGCTCCTTATTTTTTGAAGAATTTATCGTTTCAAAAGGCATTTCGCGGCAGGGAGAACGATGAGATTTTCCGCTGTCCGTCAGTCGTATCTGCCGAAAAATTCCGCTTTGCCGAGCGCGGTGAATTTCTTCACCGTTTCGCTTTTGGCGGCGGTGTAGCCGTCGCGGTCATACATAAAGGGGAGAGCCAAAGAAAGTTTCAGCTTTTCGTATTCTTTCGCGGCGTCTTCGTGCGCACGGAGATAGTCGCAGAAATACAGTTCGTCGTTGTCGCCGTATTTGCGCAGGTGCAGGTGAAAGACCTTTTCGGCAAATCCTTGCGGGGTATAGCCTTTATTGAAGGAAATGCGCTTTTCGGTTCGGCTCATTTCGGTGTAGCCGCAACGGATAATTGCTTTAGCAGCGCGGGAAAAGTCGGACGTTTCCGCTAAAATATCGACAATGGGCTTTGCGTAAATACCGTCTATCGCCGTACTGCCGATGTGGTGGATTTTTACGTTTTCGCCCAAAGCATGCGCGAAGGACGCTTTTTCTTCAAGAAAAAATTTCTCCCATGCGGGGTCGTGCCTGCAAAGTTCTATGGGAAATAACTGCCACAGCTCTTCGAGTTGCATTTCGGAAAGCGGTTTCGTCAAAGAAAGGCGGTATTTTTCGCCGAACGCCGTCTTTTCATAAGGGAGAAAACCCGCGCGGCGAAATAGCTTTTGCGACGCGGTGTTGAAAGAATATATTTCCCGTACGAAAAGTTCCGTCCGCTTTTGCCTGCGCGCCCGCGCGATGAGGGCGGCAAGCGCTCTTTTACCGAACCCGCGCCCGCGATAGCGTTTTTCTCCGATGACGACGGGCAAGTCGTCATCTAAAAGCGCAATGTCGCCTATCGGGAAAAAACCGTTTCCTTCGTCGGTTTCGATAAAATAAAGTTCTCCGCGGTCGTTAAGCCAAGCGTACATTTCGTTGACGCGCTGTAAATCGTAGGGAGTTTCGTCGTTGTTGACGAGCCTTAACGTCTCCTTGTCTTGATACCAGCCGAGGGCAAATTGCGCATTTTTATCGCGCGCGGCGTCGTATCTTCTCAGCCGCAGGTCTGTCCCGAGCGGGATAACGTCCGTTTCGGAATGTTCCATGTTATTCCCACTCGACGGTAGCGGGGGGTTTGCCCGTGATGTCGTAGCATACGCGGCTCACGCCGTCCACTTCGTTGGCGATGCGCGACGCCGCTTTTTCCAAAACGGAGTGGGGGATTTTGGTGTATTCTGCCGTCATGAAGTCGGAAGTTGTGACAGCTCTCAGGGCGAGTGCGTAATCGTAAGTTCTGAAATCGCCCATTACGCCCACCGAACGCACGTTGGTGAGCACGGCGAAATACTGGTCGGCTTTGATTTTGTTTTCCTCGATTTCCTGCCGCCAGATGGCGTCGGCATTGCGAAGAATGTCCAACCGCTCTTTGGTGACTTCGCCGATCACGCGGATCGCAAGTCCGGGACCCGGGAAAGGCTGGCGGTTGACGAGGCTTTCGGGCAGTCCGAGTTTTTTGCCCAGCTGGCGCACTTCGTCTTTAAAAAGGTTGCGGAGCGGTTCGACCAAGCCGATAAAAGACATATCTTTAGGCAGACCGCCTACATTGTGGTGGCTTTTGATGTTTGCGGAATTGTTCGCGCCCGATTCGATGACGTCGGGATAGATCGTGCCCTGCGCCAAAAATTCGTAATCGCCGTGTTTTTTCGCTTCGTCCTGGAATACGCTGACGAATTCCGCGCCGATGATCTTGCGCTTTTGTTCGGGTTCGGTAACGCCCGCAAGCTTTGACAAAAAGCGTTCGGAGGCGTCCACGTGCACGAAGTTCAAATCCATTTTGGAAAACACTTCGTCGATTTCCTCGCTCTCGTTTTTACGCATGAATCCGTGGTCGACGTAAATGCAGATGAGCTGGTTGGGCACGGCTTTGGAGATGAGCGCGGCGCATACGGAAGAGTCCACGCCTCCGGAAAGCCCGAGCAGTATTTTCTTATCGCCCACCTGCTCGCGAATGGCTTTTATTTGCTGTTCGATGTAATCGTCCATATTGTAAAGCCCTTCCGCTCCGCAGACGTTATAGACGAAATTTTTGATGATTTTTTTGCCCTTCGGCGTATGCTGCACTTCGGGGTGGAACTGCACGCCGTAAAATTTCTTTTCGGGATATTCGAAGGCGGCGATGGGGCAGTTTTCGGTATGCGCGGCGGGCTGAAATCCTTCGGGCAGTCTGCTGACGTAGTCCGTGTGGCTCATGAGCGCGATTTCCTTTTGTTCGAGGTTGCGGAAGAGCGCGCAGGAGTTTTCCAGATTGATTTCGATTTGCCCGTATTCGCTGACGGTGCAGGAGGAAACCTCGCCGCCGAGCGCGTATGCCATGAATTGCATGCCGTAGCAGATGCCGAGAATGGGAATCCCTAACTTAAAAATGCGCTCGTCGCATTTCGGGGAAGCAGGGTCGTAAACGCTGTTCGGCCCGCCCGTGAAGATGATGCCGATGGGGTTTATTTCCTCGATTTTTTCTATGGGCGTGGTGCAGGGAAGGATCTGCGAATGCACGTGCATTTCCCTGACGCGCCGCGCGATGAGTTCTTTGTACTGACCGCCGAAGTCAAGCACTACGACGGTTTCATGATGATCCATAAATGTTCTCCGTGAATTTAATGATACTATTTTACAACAAAACGGCTGAAAAAACAACGGTAGAAAGATAAAAATCCGCAAAGCGGAGCAATTTTTTGTATTGCGGCTACTTGATTAAAACAAAAACGCCGCCTGCGCGCAGATGCGTGCAGGCGGCGGCAAAGGTCAAGTATTTTACTTCAATAGTCCGTTATGGACTTTTTTAAGCAAAATAATCTGTTTTGGACTATAATTTTTGAAAAGAGGTGTATGAATGTTTGGCGAAAGATTAAAAGAAATCAGGATTGAAAAAGGATATACGCAGGCGCAACTTGCGGAAAAATTGATGACGACGCAAAGCACGCTCGGAAAATACGAAAGAGGGGAACTACAGCCGAGTTTAGAAACTATAAAAGCCATTTGTAAGGTTTTAGACGTATCTTCCGATTATCTTTTGGAAATTGAAAAATAAAAAAAAGAACCTTTGCGAAGGTTCTTTTTTTTATCTTATGCTGATGCCGCTCGGCGTAAAGATGAATACGTTGTTTTCCAGCTCGTAAACGCCACCGTCGAGGGCGTAAACCGCGCCGCTGAGCATATCCAGCACGCGGTAGCCCGTGTTTACGGAAAGTTCGTTTAAATACACGATCGCCTGCCGTCCTTTTTTCAATGTGGATATGATGTTTTCCACGTCCTGGAAAGACTTCGGGTGAAACACCGTCAAAGGACCGTTCTGCCGCGGCGTATCGCTCGATTGTCCCGCGGTGAAGTCCTCAAAAGACATACGGCGGTTCCGATCGTTATTTTCCACGCCGTTTCTCCTGTCTTTTCCAAAAAAGTCGAACAGACCCATTTTTTCTCCTTAAACCGTATAATTTCTCTTACCGAAAATCAGCGTGCCGATGCGTATCATGTTGCTTCCGTTGCGAATGGCGATTTTATAATCGTGACTCATTCCTACGGAAAGGAACTCAAACGGCGCGCCTCTTTTTTTCATTATATCATAAAAGTAACGCATTTGCAAACACAAATTTGCAAGTTCTTCTTCCTCGGCGTTCATCGGGAGCATCGCCATCAAACCTTTCAGTTTCAGATTCTTCAGCGAAAGCAGCCGTTCCGCCGCCGCAAGGCATTCTTCGGGCATATATCCCGATTTGCTCTCTTCCTTGCCGATGTTCACTTCCGCAAGCACGTTCGTCACGATGCCTTGCTTTGCGGAAAGCCTGTCGATCTCCTCGGCGAGCTCGTCGCGGTCGACCGACTGAATGAGGGAGGCTTTTCCGATGAGGTATTTCACTTTGTTGAGCTGCAAATGCCCGATGAATTGATAGTCGTCGCATTGAACGAAAGGAAACTTGTCGCGAAATTCCTGCACTTTGTTTTCAGCAACGCAGTTAAGCCCCGCGCGCAGGGCGCGGTTGACGTCGTCGGCGCTCATCGTCTTGCTCGCGCCGACGAGCGTTATTTTTTCGCCTAAATTATTGCCTTGCGAAATTTCCTTCAGCAGGGCGTGCAGAGCCTCTTCGTTCATAACGTCTTGATGTAATCGTCCATATTGTAAACGCCGCGCTTTTTGCCCAGCATGAACGCCGCGGCTTTCAGCGCGCCGTCGGCAAATACTTCGCGGCTCGCTGCAGAGTGCGAAAGTTTCACCACTTCGTTGGGACCCGCGAAAATCACTTCGTGTTCGCCTACGACGTTTCCGCCGCGCAGGGCGTGTATGCCGATTTCCTTTTGATCGCGCTTGCCGACCTTGCCTTCTCTGCCGTAAACGTAATATTTGTCTGGCGCGACGTCCTTGATCGCGTCCGCAAGCATGAGCGCGGTGCCCGACGGGGCGTCGATTTTCTGGTTATGGTGCATTTCCGCGATCTCCACGTCGAAAGAGGAAAGCGTCTTTGCCGCTTTTCGGCAAAGGTCTATCAAAAGGTTCACGCCGACGGACATGTTTGCCGAACGGAATATCGCCGTTTTTTCCGACGCCGCGGCGATTTTTTTGAGCTGCTCTTCGGAATAGCCCGTTGCGCAGAGCACAGCGGGGATTTGTCTGCTTTCCGAAAAGGTGAGCAGGCTGTCGAGGGTGGTGGGGGAGGAAAAGTCGATGATGACGTCGGCATTTTCCTTCACGCTTGCGAAATCTTTATATACGGGATAGTTGAGGTCGGAAAGGTCGGAGTTTAAGTCCACGCCCGCAACGACGTTCACGCCGCTGTTTTGCGCGGCGCGGTAAACTGCCCTGCCCATTCTTCCGAGCGCGCCCGAAATCAGAATGTTCATTTTAAAACTCCTTTACGGGAAGGTTAAAATCTTTCAAAATCTTGATCATGCTCTTTTTATGTTCTTCTTCGAGCACGGTCAGGGGCGGGCGGACGTAGGACGTACCTATGCCGATGAGCGCCGACGCCGTCTTGACGGGAATGGGGTTCACTTCCGTGAACATCGCATCGATCAAGGGGAGCAGGCGTTCCTGCAAGGCGATGGCTTTGTCGTTTTCGCCTGCGAAGTAATAGCGCGCCACGTCGCCCACTTCCTTGGGGGCGATGTTGGAGGCGACGGATATAAGCCCCGAACTGCCGATGGAAAGCATGGCGAGATTCAAATTGTCGTCCCCGCTGTAAAGCGCGCATTTGCCGCGGATAAGCCGCGCCGTTTCGCAGATTTGCTCCATGTTGCCGCACGCTTCCTTGATGCCGTAAATGTTTTCGATGTCGGCGATTTTTTCCATGGTGCGGGGCAGAATGTTCACGCCCGTCCTTGCGGGCACGTTGTAGCAGAGCACGGGAATCCCTACGGCAGAGCAAACGTCGTCATAATATTTGATAAGTCCGTTCTGCGTGCATTTGTTGTAATACGGCGTAACTACCAAAAGACCGTCCGCGCCGAGACTTTCCGCATACTTGCTCTTTTCCACGGCTTTTCGCGTGCAGTTGCTGCCCGTGCCGAGAATCACTTTTACCCGCCCCGCAATTTTCTTCATGGAAAATTCCGCGACGTCGGCGTATTCTTCGTCGGTCAGCGTGGCGGCTTCGCCCGTCGTGCCCAGCACGACGAGGGAGTCAATCCCGTTTGCGATCTGATATTCGATCATCTTTTCCAGCGCGCCGAAATCCAGCGCGCCGTCTTCGGCAAACGGCGTGATCATCGCCGTTCCCGTTCCATTATACAATACTTTCATATTATTTTATCAATCCCATTTGAAGAACTTTTTCCGCGATTTGAACGGCGTTCGTCGCCGCGCCCTTGCGGATATTGTCCGCCACGACCCACAAATTCACGCCGCTATCCACCGTATCGTCTTTGCGGATTCTGCCCACGAACACTTCGTCTTTGTTTTCGGCGTCTATCGCCATGGGGTAAACGTTGTTCGCGGGATCGTCTTTCACGATGACGCCGGGGGCGTTTTCAAGCACTTTCCGCACTTCTTCCACGGTGCAGGGCTTGTAAAATTCCACGTTGATGGATTCGCTGTGTCCGAAGTACACGGGCACGCGCACCGTCGTCGCGGTGATCTTCATGTCCCAGTCGCCGAGGATTTTCTTCGTTTCGAATATCATCTTGTCTTCTTCCCGCGTATAGCCGTTTTCCAAAAAAACGTCGATATGCGGAATGCAGTTGCCGAAGATGGGGTAGGGGAATTTCTGCGGCGCTTCCCCGCAGATGCCGTATTTCAGGTCGTTGAAACCCTTTACGCCCGCGCCCGAAACCGCCTGATAGGTGGAATAGACGATACGCTTGATTTTGAACGCGTCGTGCAGCGGCTTTAACGCCACGACCGCCTGAATCGTGGAACAATTGGGGTTGGCGATGATGTTTTTATGCCACCTAATGTCCTCGCTGTTGCATTCGGGGACGACAAGGGGGACGTTTTCGTCCCGTCTCCAAGCGTTGGAGTTATCGATGACCAGCGTGCCGTGCTTGGCGAATATCGGGGCGAACTGTTTGGAAGTTTCGCCGCCCGCCGAAAAGAGCGCGATGTCGATTTTCTTGTCGACGATATTTTCTTCTTTGAGTTCGATGACCGTGTGTTTTTTGCCCATAAAGTCGATTTCCTTGCCCGCGCTTTTTGCGGAAGCGTACAGATAATACGTGTCCACGGGCAGTTTGCGTTCGGTGAGAACTTCGAGGAATTTGCTGCCGACCATTCCCGTCGCGCCTACGACGGCTACGTTGATTTTTCTCATAAATGTGACTCCTTTTTATAAGATACTTATATAAAATCCTTTTAAATTAAAAATATATTATCATCGCCGCGAAAAAAAGTAAAGTTTTTTTTCGGTACTATACTGTTTTTATTTGAAAATATTTTAAATTTAGTATAAAATAAGATGAAGTTGAAATGCAGAGGGGTGCCCTTTGCTTTAAGGAGAACAAAATGGCTGAAAAGAAAAATGGCGGTTTTATCAACAGGCTGATCATGGGAAAGGAAAAGTCCGAAGGTTATGCCCGTTCCACCCTGCCCAGCAACCGTTGGGAACTGTTCTGGGATATTTTCAAAGGCAGGTTCGGAAAACTCTTTTTCATCAACGTTCTGGTTTTACTGTTCTGCCTGTTGGTCGCGTTTTTGCTCTTTATCGTCAATAACGCTTTGGCGCTTTACGGTTCGGAAAGCGCGTTTTCGCAGAATATCGGCATCGGCTATCCCGCCGTGCCCGATATGGCGGGGCTCGTCGAACAGATAGACGTCGTCGTCAAACAGCAGTTTTATCTTGCGCTCCCCATCTGTCTGATGGTAGCCGCGGTGGGGATCTCCGGCGGCGCTTACGTCATTCGGAACATGGTCTGGACGGAAGGTATTTTTATCGCAAACGATTTTTGGAAAGGCGTAAAGCAGAATTATTTCGTCGTGATGTTCACGCTTTTGCTCTTTTCTATCATATTCTATCTGGTGCAGATGTCTATCGGCTATGCCAACCTGCTCATCGCCACCGATTCGGGCAGCAAAGTGTGGCTTTCCATCGGAAAGGGATTTTCCTACGCGTTTTTGGCGTTTACCTTCATGTGCTCGGCGTGGATGATCACCATGGGTGTGACGTACGATTTGAAATTCGGTCAGCTCGTCAAAAACGCCGTCATCTTTTCCTTTGCGCTGCTGCCGATGAACATTTTCTTCCTCGTCATCGGGCTCATACCGTTCGCGTTGTTTTTATTCGGCGGCATCGGCACGATGATCGGCGTGATCCTGTGCCTTATCTTGGGATTTTCCTGGTTCTTGCTTGTGTGGACGGATTACAGCCAGTGGGCGTTCGATAAATTCATCAACGACAGAGTGCCCGGCGCGCAGAAGAACAGGGGTATTTACGAAAAAGTCAGCAAGGACGACGCCGAGGCTATCAAGAAGTACCGCGAACAGCTGGCGCAGTCTTCCAGAACCGTGCTGACGCGCCGCCCCATCAAGCCGATCACGGACGACGAACTGCAGCTTGCGGAACTCCCGCAATCTTACAGCCGTGCGGATTTGCAGCGCTTGCAGGAGAGCCGAGAGGCGCTTTACCGCGACAACGAGGCGTATATTGCCGCCCATAAGGACGACCCGCAGTATCAGCCCACGGAAGAGGAAAAGAAGTTCGAGGCGGAGCGCGAGGCGAGAAAGGAACAGGCGCGCAAAGAGCTTGAAGAGAGCATGAAGAAAGAGCGCAAGAGAGAAGAAAAGCTCGCCAAGAAAAAGAATAAAGAGAAATAAATCATGATAAACGGATATTCCGTCGTGTCCTCGTTTTACGAGCGGCTGATGGCGGGCGTGAGCGAAAAATGGGCGGCGAAAGTCGTGCGCAAAGTGAAAAAGCTCGCGCCGAACCCGACGGGTGCGGACGTAGGTTGCGGCACGGGCAGCGTCACCCGCGCTTTGGCGGCGGCGGGTTTTTCCGTCACGGGGTTCGACCCTTCGCCCGACATGCTCGGCGAGGCGTTTGCACATGGGGGCGAATACGTGCTCGGCAAGATGACGGACGTAAAAAAACTGCGCGGGCTGGGATTCGTCACGGCGATAAACGACGTGGTCAATTATATCCGCCCGTCGGAGCTCGTCAAAAATTTCGCCGCGGTTTACGCCGCGCTGGATAAAGGCGGCGCGTTTTTGTTCGACGTGTCTTCCGCCTACCGTTTAAGGCAGGTCATCGGCTCGAATATGTTCGGGGAAGATACTCAAGATCTGACCTATATGTGGTTCAACACGCAGAAAAAAGACGGAGTTTTAATGGAACTCGTATATTTTTACAAAGAAGAAGAGGGGGAAGCGTACAGGCGCGAAGAAGAAAGTTTTTTTGAATACGTGCACAGTGCGGAGGAAATCCTGTCGGCGCTACAATCGGCAGGGTTTGAAAAAATCGCCGTTGTCGGGGAAAATGGAGAAATAAAAGCTGAAGACGAACGCTGGTATTTCACGGCAATCAAGTAAGAGGTGAACTTTATGGAAATCGATACGATAGATTTTTTGTTTCAGTTGGCGGTAATCTTGTTTTTCGCAAAAATGCTCGGCATATTGATGCGAAAAATCGGCCTGCCGCAGGTTTTGGGTTACATTCTCGCGGGGCTTGTCATCGGGCCCGCGATATGGGGACTGTTCTTTAATATCCCCGATAACTGGATTTTCCCGCTGAGGGAAAACAATATGCTGAAAGCTTTCGCGGAAGTGGGCGTGATATTCGTCATGTTCACGGCGGGGCTGGAAACCGATTTGAACGATTTGAAAAATACGGGGCTCGTGTCCTTTTTGATCGCGCTCGGCGGCGTGATTTTGCCGTTGGGACTCGGGTTCGGCGTGGCGATATTGTTCCTCGGCACGGAAAACCTTTTGAGCTGTTTATTTATCGGCGTCATCATAACGGCGACCAGCGTCGGGATTACGGTGGAGACCCTCCGCGAGCTCGGCAAACTGAAAAGCAAGGTCGGCACAATCGTCCTTTCTGCCGCCATCATCGACGACGTTTTGGGATTGGTCGTTTTGACCATCGCGCTGAGCTTAAACGGCACTTCGGCGGATTCTTCGCCCGTGCTTTCGCTCATCAACCCCAACGGGTTGCCCATTATCTCCATCTTGTGGATGTTCGTGTTCTTCGTTGTGGCGATAGGGCTAGGGATTTTGCTCATCAAAGTATTTAAGTATCTCGAAAGAAAACACCCGCACACCCGCAGAATTCCCATTTTGTCGCTAGTCGTGTGTTTCCTTTACGCCTTTATGGCGGAAAAGGTCTTCGGCGTGGCGGACATCACGGGCGCTTATATTGCCGGCGTGCTCTTGTCCGTCAATCATAAATCCGCCGAATACGTGGACAGGCGCATTACCATCAATTCCTACATGATTTTCGCGCCGATATTCTTCGCGAGCATCGGCATTAAGATCAGCTTCGACGGAATGACGCTCCACATGCTGTGGTTCGGGCTGGCGTTTGTGGCGACGGCGATCCTCGGCAAGATCATCGGTTGCGGCTGCATCGCAAAGGCTGCCAAGTTCGGCTGGAAAGATTCCGTGAAAATCGGCGTGGGCATGATCGCCCGCGGCGAAGTCGCGCTCATCGTAACGGAAAAAGGCATACTCGGCGGACTGCTCGCGCCCGATTACCGCGTCATCGTGGTCATGCTGGTGCTGGTCAGCTCGGTGCTGGCGCCGATTTTGTTGAAACTTTTGTATAAGCACGACGATACCACGCTGATGGGCGGCAAAGAGGTGGAATTTACCGACGTGAGCGCGCCCGCATTGAATAAATCGGATTCGGAAAATACGCCAGTAAGCGAAGGCGCGGGGAACGCGTCTGACGGAAAAACGTCCGCAACTTCCAACGCCGCGCCGTTAGGCGGAGCGCAATGATTGAACCGTTCGCGCAAAGTCCTTTGCGGTAACGAAAGCGGATGAGGCGGCTACGCAAACGGAGCCTGCGCAAAGTGTTTGCGTGCAGGCGAAAACTTGCCCGTGGGGAAAACGGGAGAGGAATATGAACAGATTAGTCAAAACACTGATATATAACAACGAAATGTCGCTCTGCGTGATGGAAACGACGGAGCTTGTGAACGAGGCGATTGAAATACATCGCCTTTCTCCGCTTTCTGCGGCGGCGCTCGGCAGGGTGCTTACCGTATCTTCGTTCATGGCGAGCTGCCTGAAGAACGAAACGGACAAGCTTTCCGTTACCGTCGTGGGGGACGGTGTGGGCGGAAACATCACGGTCAGCGGCAACAGCGCGCTTGATATGCGCGGTTCGATAGATAATCCGCGCGCGGAATTGCCCTTGCGTCCCGACGGCAAGCTGGACGTGGGCGGTTGCGTCGGCAAAAACGGTCGTCTCACGGTGGTAAAGAGCATGGGGCTTAAAGAGCCGTATTCCGGCAGCTGCCGTCTGGTCAGTGGGGAGATCGCGGAAGATTTCGCCGCGTATTACCTTTACAGCGAGCAGCAGCCATCCGCCATCGCGCTGGGCGTGAAGATCGGCAAGGATTACCGTTGCGTGGGAGCGGGCGGCGTCGTCATACAGGCTTTGCCCGGCGCTTCGGAAGAGTCTATCTCCAAAGCGGAAGAGGCGATGAAACATTTCGCCAACATCAGCACGCTCATCAAGGAAAAGAGCATCGAAGAAATCGTTGCGGAGTATTTCGGCGACACGGCGCCGCTGGAAGAATACTCCCCGCATTATAAATGCCTGTGCAGCCGCGACTACATAGAGGGGATTTTGAAGACCATGGGCAAAGAGGAACTGGAGGACATCGTAGCCGAACAGGGCAAGATCACCGTCAACTGCGAGTTCTGCGAAAAAAATTACGAATTTACGCAAGAAGACGTGGAAAAAATGTTCAAGGGGTAAATTATGGCTGACAACGTGGTGTTGAAATTCGACGCCGGCGCAAAAGCGTATAAAAAATTAGCGGACAAGCGGTTGGACGAGGACGACATCGAGGGCGCGCTGACCCTTCTTCTGGAGGCGAAGGAGCGCACGAAATACGTTCTGACCATTTACTTCGATATCGCGGAGATCTATTACGAAATGGGACTTTACGAATATTCGCTCCGCTACTGGTTCCGCGCGCTCGACCGCGCGCCCAAATACGATCTGGAAGACATTTATAACGGCATAGGCGCGTGTTTTTACAATCTCGGCAATTTTGCCGCGGCGACGTATTATTTTAACCAGCAATTTCTCGTTTCCAAGGACGGAAGCGTGTTTTTTGAAGACGACATCATCGATTCCATTGCGGGCGCGATGTCCGAACCGGAATTCAAGGTCGTGTATCCGCCCGAGGAAGCGGATTACACCGATTTGATGCGCCGTGCGAAAGCGCACATGTATAAAGGGGAATACGCCAAGGCGCGGGAGATATATAACGAAGTGCCCGACGGCGCGAAGGAGTACAACACCGCGCAGCTGGAAAGCGCTGTGGCGGCGTTTATGTCGGGCGATGCCGACGAGGGCATCACCATCAGCAAAAAGATATTCGCGCGGGATAACGAAAACATATTCGCCATCTGCAATCTGTCCAGCATGTATAAATACAGAACGCTCTATATGCTGTCCGATATGTATTTTTCCAAGCTGGACGAAAACAAGGCGAAAAACGACGACGAACTGTATAAAATAGCTACGGCGTGCATGGAGCACGGCAAATATGCCCGCGCCGCGCGCTGTTTTGAAAAGTTGATGTTTAATCGCCCTTACGATATGCAGCTTGCATTTTTGAAAGGGGTGGCGAAGTACAACTCCAAGGACTTTACGGCGGCAAAGCGCACTTTCGGCAGGATCGTGCGCATTACCGAGGTGAACCCGCCCGCCGTTTCCTATTTCCGCCGCGCGGACGACGCGGAATCAAACGGCGTAAAAAACTTCCACCCGCTGCCGAATTTTTATAAGCCGCTGGAGGAAGAAGAGGCGGAATATACGAAAAAGCTCGCCGCGCTTATCAAAATGAAGAACGAAAAAGCCCTGAAAAAGCGCATGAAAGAGCCGGATTTTTGGGAGCTGATGGATTGGAGCTTTTATTCTTCGGATAAAGAAGTGCGCCGCTGCGCGTGTTTTTTGCTGGCATTGACGGACAGTAAACAGGCGGAGCGTTACCTTTTGGATAAACTGCTCGACCCTGCTTTGAACGACGAAATAAAGGCGTATGCCGTCGAACTTTACGTGCTGAACGGTTACGATAAAACGGTGGGCATCGTCATTTCGGGGCTCTATAAAAAGTTGATTTTTTATCCTATTCATACAGAAAGCGACGCGCACGGGAATCTGTTTACGGAAAGCTATGCGCTGTGCTATTCCAAGTGTGCGATGCTGGGCGATTACGATATGCGCAAGGTGTTCGACGCGGCAAATACTTTATACTTTCTGACGGACGGCAGCCGCGTTTTCAAGAATGCGGAAACGAATGCCGTCGCGGCGCTCATCTACGTGCGTTCGCAAGTGGATAAAGCCGTGGCGCTGGAGGACGCGTCGGCGCTTTTCGGTTGCAATAAGGAAACGCTGAAAAAGCTTTTGGAGGAAACGGAAAAACTCTGATGGAAAAGATTGCGGATATCGATAAACTCTTTGCGCGTTTTGCGGAAAAATATATCGAGGAAAACAAGGGAAAATTCACTGCTGAAGAGTGGGAGGATAAAATCCCCGAGCTTTATGAAAAATTCGGGAAAACGGCGTTTGAGGAGCTTGGCGGCAAGACTCCCGAAACGTATTTTGCGGGCATGAACGGGGAAGAGCTCGTCGCGCTTTTGTCGGCTGCGGCGGAAAGCGGCTCGGTATCCGATTATCTTTGCGAAGCGATCATCGCTTCGCCCGAAAGCGAAAAGCCGCTCATCGCGCTTTTGGACGGCGCGAAAGAAGAAACGGTAATGTACGCGCTCAATCTTTTGGGCGATAAGGACAGTAAAGAAGCTGTTCCCGCATACATAGAACTCGTGTCCGACGGCAGCCGCGACGAGCACGTCAAAGAACTTGCGGCGGAACTTTTGTGCCGCTCGCCCGAAGTATGCAAGGAGCGTATCCTGCGACTGTATGCCGATTCCGAAGAGAGCGAAAAGCCGCTCTTTTGCGACATATTGTCGCGCTGCAAGCCCGACGAGCGCGTTTACGACGTGCTGGAAAGCGCCTTTGAAGAACACCCTTCTTCGCCCGCGCTGTATTCTTCGTTTCTGGCGCGCTACGGCGACGAACGCGCGCTCGATTGTCTTTATCGTGCGATAGAAAACGAATCGCTCGATTATGCGGACTTTCGGGAACTGAAATTCGCCATTGAAACGCTGGGCGGGGAATACGAGAAAAAACGCGATTTTTCTTCGGATAAGATTTATAAAAAGCTCAGCGAAGAAAATCGCAAAAAGAGAAAATAAAAAAAGCAAGCGAAAAGCTTGCTTTTTTTGTTTGTCGATTAGCCGCGTCGCACTTCATTTTTTCGGTTGATTATTCCCTTCCGACAAGATAATCGATACTGACGCCGAAATATTTGGCAAGGCGGATAACGTTGCTCATCTGCGGCGTGCCGTTCGCAGAAAGCCAATTGTTAAGGACTTTTCCCGATAGGGGCAGTTCTCGCAATAATTTGTTTTGAGAAATATTTTTTTCACAAAGAATTTTTCTCAAAGCTGTTGCAAACGGCGGGCATGTTTTATATGTTTTTGTTTCGTCGTAATTTTTTTCGTTGCCCGAAAGATAATCCAAGGAACAGCAAAAATAATCGGCTATTTTTATTGCGGTGTCTAACCGTAACCCCTTTTTTCCGTTAAGCCAATCATAAATAACAGACGTCGTATGTAAACCGATTGCGTTTTTCAACGTTTTTACGTCTGTCCCGTTTTCTTCCATCAATTCGGCTAAATTCGATGTATATGTTTTTTTCATGTTTTTATTATACTTTATTTACGGTTGATAACACGATTTTGTCTCTAAATAAACATACATGATAAAAATGCTTGACTTTTTCCTCTAAATAAATATATAATGCAAATAAAAAACGGAGGGAAATATGTCTGTCAAAACGGATTGTTTGCTTGCAAAAGTGGTGGAACAGTATCTTTCAAAATACGGCGAGGAGGACGAAACGGAGGAAGAATATAAAAACGCGTTCGACGAAGCTACGAAAAATCTTTATGCGCTCGTTACGCAAGAGCAGAAAAAAGTCGCCTTTGATTTTGTGTTTGCGGCGGAAAATTATTTTTGGTATATCAATCAGAGAAAGGCGGTCAACATGCTGAATATGGGGTTAAAATTCGGTTCGGAGGCGGAGGATATCCTGAAAAATAATTTTCGGATTGACGAATGAATGTCGATGTCGTTCGGCGGGAAATTTATTGCGGCAAATATCGTTTTGCGGCATACCTTGCAAACTTTCGGCATAGATTTTTTATGTGAAAAATTTTGTATATATTGTCGAAACTTCCTTTTTGCTGCTCGGCACGATCATCGGTTCGGGGTTTGTATCGGGCAGGGAAATCGTTTCGTTTTTCGGCGGAAATATCGGATTTTACGCGCTGTTTGCGGGCTTGCTGTTCTTTTTGACGACTTATCTGCTTTTGTCTTTGGGCGGCAGTTACGGCACGCTGGAAGAAAGCAGTCGCGTGCTCTTTCGTCGGGCGCATAAAACGGTGAACGGCGCCGTCGCTCTTTGTCTTTTCGCGGTGGTCGCGTCTTCGCTTGTCATTACCGATTCCATGATGAATACGCTCTTCGGCATAGACAAGCGCATACCCGCCGCTTCGCTGATAACGCTTTTGCTCGCGGCGGCGGTTTCCCGCAAGGGCATCGAGGGGGTGAAAAAACTCAATTTTATCATCGTGCCGCTCATGCTGATTTTTACCCTCGTCTTTTTGTTCGTCAAGGGAAATTTTGATTTCGGTACGGCGAATTATCCCGCAAAGAGCAACGTTTTATCCGTTTCCTTTTACGTCGGATTCAACATGTTTCTTTCCGCGGCGGTCATCATTCGCGCGGGGCGGGACGATAAATCTTGCAATCTCGCCGTTTCCGCGATAACGGCTGTCGTTTCAGCCGCACTCATCGTGCTCATTTACGGCGCGGTCAATTACGAGGGCGTCAATGCCGCCGAAGCCGATTTGCCGCTTGCCGCTATTTTCGCTTCGTCTGCGTTCATGTCCGCCGCCTTCGGCGCGGTGCTCTATGCGGGCGCGCTCACTACGGTGATATGTTCGTATTATCCGCTGAGAGTCGCGGCGGTTAAAAAGTCTCGCATGTTTGCTCCGACGCTTGCGCTCGGCGTGTTTTTATTTTCGCGTATCGGCGTAAAAATCATCGTCGGCGTCGTTTATCCCGCGGCGGGCGTGCTCGGCGTAATTTATTTTTGCTATGCGGGCGCGCTTTTCGCGTATAAAAAAAGGACGATGGGAAAAATTAAGAATAAGAAATCTTTCCAGGAGGTGCAAAATGCAGAAAAAAAAGAAAAGCAAGATAGCGAAACTTTCCGACGAGGATTACAATAACTACATCATGTCGCTGAAAGACGAACGTCCCGCAAAAGCCATCGTAAAGGGCGAAAAAAAGAAAGATAACGACTGAAAAAAGCGAAAAATTCACCGCGGAAAAATTTTTTTCGTAAAATCGTTTGTGTTTTGTCGTCAAAACCGATATAATAGACACGTACATTT
>CASETU010000022.1 GCA_949290895.1 uncultured Bacillota bacterium | reverse complement strand
TTGCTATTATGTGTTTTGCCGGTATCGGTTGCGGTTCGGACGGAGCAAAGGACGCTCCGCAGTATTCTTCTGACGAGAAGTTTGATATCGGAATGTGGGTCGGCGTATCGGATTCGTATACGATTTACGACGGCGAACAGAATACGGGCCGAGTTTACAAATTGACGGAAGAGGAGTTTCTCGAAAAGTATCGCGAAATTGCCTCTGCAGGATTTACTGTTGCATTCCCCGGATACAATGTGATGCACGACGGCGGCGGTCCTGTCGAAGGCTCGTATAATATGAAAGCGTTGAAAGCGGCAAGCGAAGTAGGCATCAGTCATATCATTGCCGACAGAAACGTAAAGTCCGTACTGATGGGCGCGAAGAGCGCGGTCGAAAGGGGGATGAAAACGGAAGAGCAGGTCGTTGCGGATGTGAAAGCGCTCATCGAGCCTTACACGGAAAGCGAATACGGCGACGCGCTGTACGGCTTTTTTGTCTGCGATGAACCGAGCGAAAACGAGTTCGAAGACATCGGTTTTGCGGAACGCATTTTTAAGCAAGCCGCGCCCGATCTAATGTTTTACGTCAATTTATTCCCCGTCATTGCTGGAGGAACGCAGTTGTCGGGTACATCCGGTTCTATTACTTACGATCAGTATATAAACAGCTGGCTCGAAAAAGTGGATACGGATTATCTTTCTTACGATCACTATCCGCTTTATTCCGACGGAGTGAATTATTCGTTGGAGCCTTCTTTCTTATATAATATGGATTATTTGCAGACGGCGCTCCGTGAAGAAGGAAAGGACAGGACGTTTTGGACGTTTTTGCAAAGCATTTCTTACGGCGCGAAGAACCGCCCGCTCGAAAGCAAGGCTGATGCGACGTTCCAGATGTACTCCTTCCTTGCTTACGGTGGTGACGGCGTGCAGTGGTTTTGTTATTCTTGCCCGCCTCCGGCAGACGGTGCGACCAAGTTCGGCGAAAATGCGCTGCTCGACCGCAGTTACAATAAAACCGTAACGTATGACTACGTTTCGGCGGCAAATAACGAAGTCCAGGCACTGATGAAGTATTATAAGAATTTTGAATGGCAGGGCGTTGCGCTTTCTTCGGTATACGACGACGGAAAGAATTTCGGCTATCTCGACAATTCAAAAAACATTATTGACTCGACGGAAACCTTCAAGGGCATAACGAGTATGGAGGACGCGTTCACAGGTATTTTCAAGGATAAGGAAGGCAGGGAAGGCTATATGGTGGTGAACTTTACCGACCCCGCGATGAACAGGAAAAACGAAGTGACGCTTAATATCGAAGGAAAGAAATCTGCGATCGTGGTGAAGAACGGAAAAGAAAGCATTCAAAAGATTTCCAAAGGCAAATTGAAACTGAAAATGGAACCGGGCGAAGGATTCTTCGTGATTCCGTTTTAGGCGAAAATAAATAAAGGAGAAAGGTGAAGATGAAAAAATTAGTTGTTTTGATTTTGGCAACGATCTTGACGTTGGGCGCGGCGTTTACGTTTTCCGCCTGCGGAAAATCGGAACAAAAAGACGATCCGATGCTAGAAGGCGTAACCTTTAACGAACGGACCGGCGAAATGTATAAAGATACGAAAGAAGGGAAAACCAGATTGAAGATTTCCTATTCCACCGGCTGGGGGAACAACTGGATCCGCTATCTATCTCGAGACTTTTTGATGGAAGAAATCGGCAGCAAGTATTATATCGTGCTTGATGGCGATTCCGAACTGACGAGCGGCGTTTCTTCCAAACTGGAAGCGGGCATTAACCTTTCGGATATTTATATGCCCCTTGCGTCCAACTGGTACAGCTACGCAGCTCTTGGATATCTTGAAAATCTAGATGGGTTATATAATATGCAGGTCCCCGGAGAGGAAGTGACCATTCTCGAAAAAATACAGGGAACGTGGAAAGATTACGGCAAAGCCGTTCAAAACGGACAGACGAATTATTACATTTTCCCGTGGAACGATAACGTTACGGGTATTGTTTACAACAAAACTTTCTTCGATCAGTACGGTTGGGAAATTCCCGAAACAGTAACAGAACTAAAAACTTTGTGTCAGAAAATCGTTGAAGACACGAACGGTAAGATTGCGCCGTTTGTATATCCTGGTACGGTAACTGGCGGATATTGGGACTTTGTGGGTACGAACTGGTGGTTACAGGTAACCGGTAAGGAAAGAATGGATGCGTTTATGAAGTTTGAGTCTCCTGATGTATTTAAATACGATAATAAAAGCGATTTGTCTTACGGTAAACTCGTTGCACTTGAAACGTTTGAAGACATAATTGTTAAAAACAGAAAAGAATTCACTCTTTCCGGTTCCGGTTCGAAAACTCACTTGACTGCACAGCTTTCTTTTGTGCAGGGGCAAGCGGCGATGATCCCCACGGGTAGCTGGGTGGAAAACGAATCGATGAAGGATATGAAGTACGAAGCGCGTATGATGCCAACGCCGATCATTGAAGGCGAATCGATGAAAGACGAAAACGGGGATTATATGAGATTTAATTACAGCGGTCAGCCCGACTTTATGATGATTCCCGCCAAAGCACCGAATAAAGAGGGAGCAAAACTGTTCCTCGCTTATCTCAGCAAGGATGAAGTGTTGAAAAAGTATACCAACCTCACCGGCGCTGCAAGACCGTTCGACTATGATATTGACGCGTGCGAAACGAGCGATTTTATTAAATCCTGTCTAGAAGTCTGGTCTAATTCTACAACGTGGTTTGAAAGCTCGAATAGCAAACTTTGGACGGCGAACAAAGTTCGCAAGTTCAATTCGGGTAACCCGTACACGCAATTGCTTGCAAATTCCGACACGATGTCGGCGATTGGCTGGTGCGCAAACGAATACAGCAGCGTTGTGAAATCGTGGGATACGTGGTTGGAACAGATTAGTTGAAAAACGGGTACGTTACGGAGGTAAAACGTGAATACATCGGCTAGAAAAAAGAGAAAAAAGTCAGCGGCGGAAATTATATTTATCTCCGTTATGCTCTCCGTTCCCGTGGTTCACTTCTGTTTGTTTTGGGTGTATATTAATGCCGATACGTTGCTGATGTCCTTTCAGAAATTCAATATGGACAACGCTACGTGGGTGTATAACGGTTTTGGAAACTACAAAGAACTTTGGTTGGAATTGACCAAGCCGAACAGTGTGTTGCCGAGGGCGATCCTGAATTCGTTTTCCGTGTTTTTGTGGAACGACTTTGTGATCGTCCCCATATCGGTGACCTGTGCGTTTGCGCTTTATAAAAAAGTTCCGCTCGGCAACGTGTATAAGGTGGTTTTTTTCCTGCCGTCCATTATTTCGGCAACGGTGCTTACGCTGACGTATTCGTTTATGTTCGATACGACGCTCGGCTCTATCCCCGAACTTCTGCGGAAAATCGGACTTGGTGACATCATTCCGTTTGACGGCTATTTCGGCGACAAAGCGTATGCGTGGTGGATGGTTCTGCTTTACGGGGTGTGGTCGGGTATTGGTTATAATATCGTGCTGCTGGGCGGCGCGATGACGCGCGTACCCGAAGAGATCACCGAAGCGGGGCAGTTGGACGGGCTGACGGCGATGAAGGAATTTTTCTTCGTAATCGTTCCGTTAATCGGTTCTACGATCGGCACGCTGTTGCTTTTGGGAACTACTGTCATTTTTGCATATTTTCTGCCTCCGCAACTGCTCTTGGGCGGCTCGGCAGACGTTGTCGGCGGTTATACCATCGCAATGTATATCGTAACGAACGTTAGGAGTGCCGGAACGGCGCAAATGGCTCAGGGAGCAACGCTCGGCGTGATCTGCGCGTTGATCGGAACGCCCCTCGTATTTATCTGTCGCACGCTGATCGATAAATACCTTCCGGCGTATGAATATTGATGTATTTATGTAATCAACGGGAAAATCCCGAAAAAGGAGAGAAAAAATGAAGAAAAAGTTGTCAGTCATGTTTTTGGCGGCGTGTCTGGTTGCGGTAAGTATGTTCGGTTCCGTAACGTTTATGGCGTCGGCAAACATCAGCACAAATTCACCGGTCGGATCGGGCATTATGTCCGGCGGCGGATTGAATACGACGAATTTCCGTATCAATGAGGATACCGATCCGTCGGCGTATTCTTACGAATCGGGCAATAAGACCTATGCTTACGTGTCGGCGGAAAATTCTGTGATCGTTCCGATGAAGAAAGTTCCCAAAACGGTGGCGGAGGACGGTTCCAAGGTCGTATTGCAGTTCGATGTTTACGAATTCGGTTCTGCGTGGAGTCAGATGCTGTATCTCGCTCCCTTTGCGACAAATACGGAATGGTCCACGGCGAATGCGAACTATTCGATCGTGAGAATCCACAATAACGGTGTTATTCCGGTCGAAGGAAAAATTACGAAGTCCGAAGTTTACGCTCCCGGCGCAGATACGCCGTCCGCACTTGTAGGTACGGTTTACGAAAACTTCGGTTTCCAGATGGATATCCTCAAAGCGCAGAAGGATGCGGGGCGCAGCTACGCTACGTTCTGGTTTGAATTTGACGTGAAGGAAAAAAGCTATACGGTCTTTGCCGGCAATGCGGGCGCAGAGGAAAAGATAGAATACGTTACCGTCAAAAAGGCGTTTGATTTTCCCGAAACGGAGGACGGCTGGTATTTCGTGTTCGGTATCAATCAGAAGGATAAGCCCTTTGAATTCGATAACCTGAAACTGTACAGCGAAAAAGACGGTAAGCAGACGGTTTATGCGGATTTCGGTTTCGACAGTGATGAAGAGATCATCACCTCGCCCAATCCCGAAGTTCCCGAAGCGCTGTGCGTTTATAATTCGGTAGCGGACAAAGCGGGCGTCAAAGAATACGACGCAAAGGTAAACGTCGTCAACCCCGCGCAGGATACCTCCATCATCACCCTAAACAGACTCAACGTCATCAGCGGTTTCCAACCGACCATCGAAATGACTGCGGAATATATCTTCACCAAGATGAACGCGGGCAGAAAGATCGGTATCGCGATGGGACTTGAAAGTTACAGAACCGGTCTTTCCGCTCCCAAGGGCGGCGCTACGTTCCTGTACTTCACGGTAAATGCGTCCAACCAGATCGTGTTCGGCGTGGATAACATCGACGATGGCGGCGTTGCGACGGCAGTCGGCGAACAGGTCGTGGTAGAAGGCGCGGCTTTGAACAGCAGCATCGAGCTTGCGGTTACGGGGCTTTCGGACGCCAAGGTTTCCGTTGCGTTTAACGGCAATACGGAAAAGGCGGTTGATTTTGACGGCTTGAAACTCAGCGGCAATATGGCGTTTGCACATACCGGCAGCGCGGATTGTCAGGTAGAGTATACGATGATTTCCGATTCGTTCGGTCTTACGGCATATTCTTTTGACGAGAACGAAACGACGGAATCCGTTAACTCTTCGTTTGATGGAAACTACATTAACCCCAATAAGTTTGCATTCCAGTCGATTATTGCTCCGGAATCTTACCTTGAAAAACAGCCCACCTCCACGCACGACGCGACGGGGCTTACGGCTGAAAACGGGCTGATCGGGTTCTACGGAACCAGCACGAATACAAGACTTATGTTTAAACAGCAGTACGGCGATTTCGTGTTGCAGTTCGACTACATTTCCAGACCTTATAACGAACGTATTTGGCCGGGCGGGTTAAGAACTGGTGGCGATGCGAATAAATATTCTCCGTTCTATCTTATTTTTGGTGCGGAATCGGAAATTCCCGAATTGCAGACGACGTATGCTCTTGGTATCGTTGATGGCAACGCTACGCAGTATTTCTGGGGTGCGGAATCTTTGATTTACTGCACGGGCAAGTTGACTGGCTCGCCGACGAAAGTTCTTTCCACGCTGAAAGAAACCGAAAAGAGCGATGAAAGTATTCCTTGGTTCACTTCTCCTGCGGAAGAACCGCAGAAATATGGCGAACCGAACGGGGAAACCTATTCCTTATATAATAAAACATCCAGAATGAAACTTGTGGCGATCAACAACAATGTGGCGTTGTACGCCGCACCCGTTGCGGAGGACGGCAGCGCAGGCGAATACGTCAAGCTGTACGAAATTAAGGTCAACAACGCTTTCGGATACGTCGGATTCGGTACCGACTCGCCGGCGTGGAACGAGATCGACAACGTTGCGATCACGCCGATCGCAAAGGAAACCGCGCTCGAACTCGGACCGAACGCAGAACCCAAAGTGGATCTGGTAAAGGACGTTGCCGTTAAGGATATGGAAAAAGATCCGGAACCCACTCCGCTTGCGAAACCCGCGCTGAAAATCGACGGGACAAAGGTTACGTGGCAGGCGATCGAAAACGCGAAAGAATACAAGGTAACCGTGCTGAAAGGTTCCGTTACGGTAAATTCCGCAACGGTAACTGCGACGGAATTTGATTTGAGTTCCATCAAAGAAGCGGGCAAATATACGGTAAAAGTAGAAGCGATACCCGAAAACACCGTGGATTACGTGGGAAGTTCTTCTTCCGTCATCTACGAGGTCGGGGGGGCGGAAAAACCCACGGACGGCGACAAGTCGGGCTGCAAAGGTTGTAATTCAAGCGTAACGGGAACGGCGATCCTCTCTGCGGCGGTGTTTGCCCTCGCAGGCGGCGCGATCGTTCTGAAAAAAAATAAAAACGACTGATAAACAGTCGTAGCAGGTTAAAGCGGAAGCCCCGTAATACTTCTTTGTAAAGCGGATTTACGGGGCATCTTTACCCGATAAGGAGAAAGCAATGCGAGGATATAGGATAAAAAGAGAACCGAAAGATGCGATATTTATATGGGTGATGTTCGCTATTTTTGCGTTATACGCTGTTGCACTCATTTATCCGTTTTTATGGTGTTTATTAAATTCCTTCAAAGAGGCTGAAGAATTTTTTGTGAATATCAACGGATTGCCTAAACAATGGGTGTTTACGAACTGGATAGAAAGTTTTCAGTTAAACGTCAAGGGCGTTACCATTGCGCAGATGTATCTGAACAGTATCATTCTTACGGTGGGCTGTACGTTTATAGGAATGTATTCAAGCTCTGCAAGCGCGTATATTATGACAAAATACGATTTTCCCTGTCGATCGATGATTTATACAGTTGCAATCGTCGTTATGATGATTCCAACAATGGGCTCTATGGCGGCAATGTATAAACTGTATAATAACATTGGTCTAATTAACACTTATTTAGGGATTTTGATCATTTCGGCAGGTGGATTTGGTACGACTTTCCTGTTGCTTTACGGTTATTACAAGAATTTGTCGTGGGTGTATGCCGAAGCGGCACAGATAGACGGCGCGGGGCATTTTAGGATCTATTTCACGATTATGCTTCCCATGGCACTTCCCGCATTGACGGCTGTCGGAATTTTGCAGGCTATCGGGCATTGGAACGATTATTTCACAATTTATATGTATGCTCCCGAAAAGGTAACCATTGCATACGGAATTCAGTTGATCAATGCTGAAAATTCTATGGATTTACCCAAAGTATTTGCATCGATGATGCTTTCGGTTTTACCCGTTATTGCTGTGTTTGCGGCATTTCAAAAAACAATTATGACCAACACAAGTATTGGCGGGGTAAAAGGTTAAGATATGAAAAGAATATTTCAATTGGTGATCGGTTGCGCCTTATCAGTTGTGTTTGTTTTTTCGGGGTGCGCGAAAACTCCCGATAAAAAACCTGATGAGCAGGATAAGGTCATTACTCCGCAGACTTACGGGTCGTATTGGATGCGTCAGCACGACGATGAAACCATGCCCGTGGGTGCATATAACTCTTGTCCGCCGAAAGTGGCGGAAGGGGATTATAATTATCTTGAAAACGAAAGTACGTTCATCGCTTACGCCGAAGCTGGCGTGAATACGATGATGGGACTTATGGAAAATACGGCGTCCGAATCTGTTTATCAGGCGTTGGATTGGTGTTCAATGTACGGTCTTGCCTACCTTGTAAGGTATGCCGGCGGAAACAACACCAGCCTTTCTATGGCCAAGGCTACACTTTCTCGCGCGCGTTATTACGATGCATTTGCCGGCGTTATGCAGACCGACGAACCGGGTAGAATAGAATTTGAAAATATACAAAAATCGGCGGAGATCATCACGTCGGTTTTGCCGGAGGAAATTCAGGAATCTTCCCTGATGCACGTCAATCTGTTCCCGACGTATGCAACGCCTTTGCAGCTTTATAACCGCACGAATTCCGGCACGTTGCCCGAGGGTGGTTATACTTATGCGCAGTATATCGAAGATTATTTCGAGATCGTCAAACCGAAGGTGTTGAGTTACGATAACTATCCGCTCGTGGGCGGAGAGGGCGTGCTAAGGGGGCGCATCTATTTTGAAAATATGTCCTATATCCGTAAAGCCGCTCTGCAGCACAACGTGCCTTTCTGGGTATTTATACAAACTTGCAGTTTTAGTCCCTCCACGCGGATCCCGAACGAGGCGGAACTGCTCTGGCAGGTCAATACCGCTCTCTCTTTCGGGGCGAAGGGGATACAGTATTTTACGGGCGTGCTGCCGCACAGCGGCGCGGAAAAGTTCAACGGCGCGATGTTCGATCTTAAGGGTAATAAAACGCTCGTTTACGATTATGTGAAAACGGCGAATATGCAGATCGGCGCGGTGGACGAGGTTTTGATGCACGCGCACTCCAAAGGCGTTATGACGGTTGGTTCGCTGCCGTACGACGGCAATTCTGGCTTTGCGGAGGACGACTTGCTTTCTTCCTACGGCGCGTTGAAGTCGGCAAGCGGCAACCACAGCCTGATCGGGTGTTTCGATCACGACGGAAAAGACGCGTTTTATATCACGAACAATTCCATTCTGGAAAGCGAAACGCTTACGCTGAATTTCAACGGCAAGCAGAAAGGGTATTTCGTGCAGAACGCGCAAAAGCAGGAATTTGAAAAGAAAAACCTTGCGCTGGAACTTAAAGCTGGTGAGGGAATTTTGATTGTTTTATAAAAAGGGGTTGACATGAAGATGCGAAAAGTATTATGCTTTATTATATCGGTAATTGTTTTGTGTTCCGCGTTTTCTGCCGGTTGTAAAAAGGCAGAACCCGATTGGAGCGGAGTTTTCGATTTC
>CASETU010000021.1 GCA_949290895.1 uncultured Bacillota bacterium | reverse complement strand
TTAAAAATCGCAAACTCAGGTTACAGTATAACGCATTCGCCCGTCAAAGTCAATTATTTTGGCTTTTAAATAATGTTTTCCCGCGCGTACGACAAAACTTCTTTTATTTCGTGCCCGCGCGCTTTTTACGATTTTTTAACGCCGACGCTCTATAATGAACGATTATTCGGTTGACACATTTTTTTATTTCGCATATAATATGCGTAAAAGATTGACTTGCACGTCAATTTAAGGAGATCATCATGCCGAAAACCGCGCGTCAGTTGGAAAAAATCAAAGCGGCACGCAAGGAGCAGATCGTCCTTGCGGGACTGAAAGTTTTTTGCGAAAAAGGATACGACGGTGCGAAAGTAGACGACATCGTAAAAAAAGCGGGCTGTTCTCACGGCCTTTTTTACCATTATTTCCGCAATAAACGGGAGATATTCGACGAAATCGTGCAAAATGCGGACAGCGATACGTATGAAGTCGTCTCGTCGCACATTTCCGCACAAAAAGACGGGTATATGGAAACTTTGAGGAATTTATTGACCTATCTTTTCAATAAAATATACTCGAACGAAAACTTTTCCTATTATTTTTTCTTTTTCATCACACGGCGTTTCCTCCGCGTGAACGCGGAAACGACGCCCGGCGACAGCGAACCGAAAAAGCACCTTTCCAAACTGTTTATGAAGTTTTTCGAAGACGGACAGAAAGCGGGCGCGTTCACCGATAAATACTCCCCGGAAAACTGCTGTTCGCTTTTGCTTTCCATCGTACAGGGATACTCGCTCAACAACGTGCTGCTCCCCAAAAACGCGGAGAAAAATCCCTTCCTCCCGAACATCGATTTCATCGCGGAGGTCTTTTCAAAATAGATTTCACTGCGCCCTCCCGTTGCCGCAGACGGAACGCGGGACGGACGTTTCAATATATTCAAAAAAACAAAATCAAGCAAAAGGAGTCATTATGGTCAGACAACTAGCCAAAGCCGTACGGGAATATAAAACCGCAACGATTCTGACGCCGATTTTCGTTACGTTTGAAGTCGTTTTGGAGGTTCTCATTCCCTTCGTAACGTCCTATCTCATCGAAGCCATACAGAGCGCGAACCTAAACAGGGTCTTCCTGCTCGGCGGACTGCTCGTA
Source organism: uncultured Bacillota bacterium (assembly GCA_949290895.1). Classification (GTDB taxonomy): domain Bacteria; phylum Bacillota; class Clostridia; order Christensenellales; family Borkfalkiaceae; genus UMGS775. The sequence continues at coordinate 2,734 of CASETU010000021.1, read as the reverse complement.
TTGCTTGCGGCATTCGCGCTTTTATTCGGCACGCTGAGCGGAAAAGCCTGCGCAAAAGCTTCCTGCGGGTTCGCGAAAAATTTGAGAAAAGACCTTTATTACCGCGTGCAGACGTTTTCTTTTTCCAACATCGACAAATTCTCCTCGTCGAGCTTGGTGACAAGGCTCACCACCGACGTGACCAACGTGCAGATGTCCTTTATGATGATCATCCGCATCGCCATCAGGAGCCCGATGATGTTCGTTTTCTCCATCGTCATGGCGTTTGTGATGAGCCCGGGGCTCGCATGGATTTTCGTCATCGTCCTGCCCATTTTGATCGGCGGACTGATCCTCATCATTTCCAAAGCCATTCCCTTCTTCAACCGTATCTTTAAAAAATACGACGCGATGAACGAATCGGTACAGGAAAACGTCAAGGCGATGCGCGTGGTCAAGGCTTACGTCAGGGAAGATTACGAATCGGAAAAGTTCAGAAAGACTTCCGACAGTGTGCGCGCGGACTTCACCAAAGCCGAACGCCTGCTCGCCCTCAATACTCCGCTCATGCAGTTTTGCATGTACGTGGTCATGCTTATCGTTTCCTACTTCGGCGCAAAACTCGCCGTCGATACCGTGGGCGCGGAATTCGGCGTGGAAAACCTGCAGGCGATGATCAACTACTCCACTATGTGCTTAATGAGCATGATGATGCTCTCCATGGTGGTGGCGATGATCACCATGTCGATGGCTTCGGCAAGGCGAATCTGCGAAGTTCTGCAGGAAGAAAGCAACTTGAAGAGCCCCGAAAACGCCCTCACCGACGTGGAAAACGGCGAGATCGTATTTGAAAACGTCAGTTTCAAATATTCCGAAAAAGCGGAAAAATACGCGCTTAAAGACATCGACCTTACGATAAAGTCCGGCGAGACCATCGGCATTCTGGGCGATACGGGTTCGTCGAAAACCACCCTCGTCAGCCTCATTCCGCGACTGTACGACGCGACGGTCGGTTCGGTAAAAGTCGGCGGGCACGACGTGAAAGAGTACGATTTGGAAACGCTGAGAAATCAGATTTCCGTGGTATTGCAGAAAAACGTGCTCTTTTCGGGAACGATTAAAGAAAACCTGCGCTGGGGCGACAAGGAAGCGAGCGACGAAGAGCTCGTCAGGGTATGCAAACTCGCGCAGGCGGACGAATTCATTCAGGGTTTCCCCGATAAATACGACACCTTTATCGAGCAGGGCGGCACCAACGTTTCCGGCGGACAGAAACAAAGGCTTTGTATCGCACGCGCGCTTTTGAAAAAACCGAAAGTGCTGATTTTAGACGATTCCACCAGCGCGGTGGACACCAAGACCGACGCCCTCATCAGAAAGGCGTTCCGCGAAGAGATCCCCCATACGACGAAGATCATCATCGCGCAGCGCGTCGCTTCGGTGGAAGACGCCGACAAGATCATCATCATGAAAAACGGCACCATCGACGCCATCGGCACGCACGACGACCTTTTGAAAAACAACGAGACCTACCGCGATCTTTACCTGACGCAGAAAAAAGGAGGTGACGAAGATGCCGAGAATTAAACCGAATCCGCACGCGGCGCACGGAAGAGCGCGCAAAGGCACGTTCGGAAGATTGATGAAATATCTTTTCAAGTATCACAAGTTCGCCATGATAACGGTGTTCTTCTGCCTGATATTGACGGCGGTATCCAACGCCGCCGCGCCGATATTCTTAAACAACATGATCATCGTCATCGGCAAAGGCATCGAGCACGGACGGCTGTTCGGCGCAGCGGCGGGCTGGGAACTCATCTATCCCGACCTCATGAAGATCATCGTAACGATGATTTGCATTTATATCCTGGGCATCGGCGCGAATACGCTTTATACCCAGCTGATGGCGAAGATCACGCAGACCTTCCTGCACCAGCTCAGGACAGACCTCTTCGACAAGATGCAGTCTTTGCCCATCAAGTATTTCGATACGCACACGCACGGCGACATCATGAGCCATTACACCAACGACGTCGACGCCGTCCGTCAGCTCGTTTCGCAAAGCATTCCCAACCTGTTTTCGGCGATCACGATGCTTGTATTCTTGCTCTGCATCATGCTTTATTACAGCATCTGGCTCTCCCTCGTGGTGTTCCTCGGCGTATTCTTCATGTTCCTCATCACCAAGAACGTGGGCGGCAAATCGGGCAAGTTCTTTTTACAGCAGCAGATCTCCCTCGGTAAAACCGAAGGCTTTATCGAAGAGATGATGCACGGACAGAAAGTCGTCAAAGTATTCTGCCATGAAGAAGAGGCGGAGAAAAAATTCGACCTCATCAACGAACAGCTCTGCAACGACTCCACCGCGGCAAATACGTTTGCAAATATTTTAATGCCCATCATGGTCAACGTCGGCAACCTCCTCTATGTCGTGCTGGCGTTCCTCGGCGGCATCCTCGCAATCGAAGGATTGCCGAATTTAAGCATCCAATACGGCTTCGGCACGATGGACACCATCGCCTATATCGCGACCATCGTCTCCTTCCTCTCGATGAGCAGACAGTTTACCAACAACATTTCCAACATGGCGCAGCAGATGAATTCTGTCGTCATGGGTCTTGCGGGCGCGGACCGTGTTTTCCAGATGATGGACGAAAAGCCCGAAGAAGACGAAGGCTACGTGACGCTGGTCAACGCTCAAATCGACGAGAACGGCAACATCACGGAAAGCGAAAAGCGCACGGGCAAATGGGCT
>CASETU010000020.1 GCA_949290895.1 uncultured Bacillota bacterium | reverse complement strand
TAATTATATCATAGGAGGATTCTTTTATCTAATGATTTTTAATTCCACCGCTCCAAGCGGTGGTTGTTTTTCGCTAAAGGCTACAAAACGAAAAGACCGCGTTTCGCGGTCTTTTTTTTATGCTTTTATAGATTGCGGACGGCTTTATCTTTTAAAAAGCGCAGGCGGCTTATGACGTAAAAATAAAGCCTTCACGCCGCAACGGCGCTTTGCTCCGCCGCGCGCTTTTTCATGATTTTCGGGAAGAAAATCGAAAAAACCGTCGTGCTCAGGCACGCGCCGAAGATGTCGGCAATAGGTTCGGCGTAAAATACCGCCTCCACGCCCCACAGCATGGGAAGGAACACGATGGAACCGAGATAGACGACCATTTTTCGCGTCATGGAAAGTGTTACGGCGAATTTCGGCTGTCCGAGCGCGGTCATGCCGTCCACGAACACGTATTGCAACGAAAGCGGGATAATGCCTATCATGTAAATGCGTATGCCCCATACCGCGTCGGCGATGATTTCCTTATTTGCCGTAAACAACCGCGCGACGGGCGCGGCGAGCGGGAAAGAAAGCGCAAACATCAGCGAAGTAAAAGCCAGCCCCATGACGACGATGACCTTTTCCGCTTTTTTGATGAGAGCGATGTTTTTCGCGCCGTAATTGAAACTGAGCACCGGCTGCGTGCCCGTACTGATGCCGAGCAGCGGCATGGTAATGAGGGAAAGAAACGCCTGCACTATGGTAGAAACGGTAATCCACATATCCGCGTTTGCGCCGCCGTACATTTTGAGCATCATGTTTGAAACGATGATGATGACGCTGTCCGTCGCGATGATCAAAAAGGGCGAAAGACCGAGTTTGAACATCTTCCCTATCGTCTTTATCGAATAATTTCCGAAAGAAAGCTTGATTTTCGTGTTTTTCATGAGGAGGAAAACGACGACGAAAACAAAGGACAAAAACTGCGAAATTATCGTGGCGAGCGCCGCCCCCGCCACATTCATTTTAAACACGTAAATAAAGAGCGGGTCGAGCCCCACGTTGGCAAGCGCGCCGATGACGGTTGTGCACATTCCCACACCCGAATAGCCCTGCGCGATGATGAACTGATTGAGCCCTACCGCCGTGATGGAAAATATCGCGCCCGCCGTATATATCATGAGATATTGTTTCGCATAGGAAAAAGTGTTATCGCTTGCACCGAACAAGCGCAGCACGGGATTCGCCGCGGCAAAAATAACGACGGATACCGCAACCGCCACGACGATGAGAGCAAGTAAAGCGTTGGAAAGGATATTTTTCGCTTTTTCTTCGTTATTTTCGCCCAGCGACATGGCAAAGAGCGGCGCGCCGCCGATACCGATGAGGAAAGCGAATGCGGAAATAAACGTAGCCAGCGGCGCCACCACACCCAATCCCGCAAGCGCTGTATCCCCGATGACGGGAATGTTGCCGACGAACATTCTGTCCACTATGGAATAAAGCACGTTTACGAACTGCGCCAACATGGCGGGAAAAGCGAGTTTCATTACGGTAGACGCAACTTTTTTGCTTCCCAAATCGAGCGACTTCATAAAATATCTCCTATTTTCCTGTCCTAGGGATATCATTGTAGCAAGGAACATATTTGAAGTCAATCGAAAACAAGTTAAAAAACAAATAATTTTTCCTTTTTTGGCTTGACAAGCCTTTCGTCTTTATGATAGAATAATAAAGCTGTAAAAAGGGAGCGTAGCTCAGTTGGTTAGAGCGCATGCTTGACATGCATGAGGTCATAGGTTCGAGCCCTACCGTTCCCACCAGAAAAAACCCGCGGTGCAAAACCGAAAGTTTTTGCACCGCGGGTTTTTTTATGTAAAATATTCCTTTATCCTCTTTTTCAAACTTTTACGCCCCGCTGCACGTTTTCCGCAAAAAACGGACAGCGCCCGCCGAGACACTGCCGATTTTTTTCGGAAAACGTGCAGCGGGGTTTTTCCGTTTCCATCGCCACGCCGTATTTTTCCCTTACGTATTCCGCCGCAGTCGAAAGCGATAAAAACGCGTTCCGCTTACAGCACCGCGCGCCGCCGATCTTGCTCATCTTCCCGATGACTTTTGAAGTAAACTCCATGTGATCTTTATAAAATTCATCGGTGCTCAGCGGTCCCGTGCCGTGAATGACGGAAAGCGCCGCGCCGACCGCCGCCGCAGAACCACATACCCCCCACAAGCCGCACATCGCACCGGGCATCAATTCCGTGCGCTTTTCCAACTCGTCAAGGCAAACCGCCAAATCGATATTCCCGCCCGCATTCTTATACGCCGCCAAAAACGCCGCACCGTCGAGAAAATGATGCTCCGGTCCGTGCATGGAAACGTAATCTTCCCGCATGACGTTTTCCGCAATTTTAACGGGATTTTTTAAGTCTGAACCCGACACCGCTTTTTTGATGCGTTCACATTTTTCGCTTAAAGTCATATTCTTTTACTTTTCCTCCTCGCAAAAGAGCGCGTGCAAAACTTTATAATGATTATAATTCGATTTATCCCCGTTGTTGTCGGGAAAAAGACAATACGGCAGACTGTCCGTCGTCCTGTGCTTGATAACGCACGCACAACACCTGCCGTGATTTTGACACGTTGTCTTCGGACAGGCACATTCCTTTACCTTTTCGCACTGCATTTTACTTCTCCTTTTCGATATGCTTGAAATAATTGCCGATCTCCTCCGCCGCGCGTTCGTCGACGGAATAATAACTCCACTTCCAATCCCGCTTTGCAACGACCAGCCCCGATTCCGTTAAAAGCTTCATGTGATAGGAAAGCGTGGGTTGCGTCATGGCAAACCGTTCCAGTATTTTGCAGGCGCAAAGCGTGCCGCCGCGCAGCATGTTAAAAATTTCCAGCCGCACGGGATCCGCAAGCGCCTTCATGCACTTTAAAATTTTTTCGTTATCCATCGTTGTTTTTCATATAGAATTTTTTCTATATTATAGCAAAAGAAATAAATTTTGTCAAGCATTGCGCTGAAAAACAAAAACTTAACATTAACTTAAAAAAAGAGCGGCATAATAACGATAAAAAAACAAGAGGTGTTTTATTATGCAAGGTATCATGGAACTGCTGTTCGACGCCGCATATTTGTGTTTTGCGCTGAGCGTCGGCATCTTTTTGGCGGTAAAAGGCAAAAAACTGTTTTTCAAGATGTTCGGGATTATGGCGATCGTCTTATCGCTGGGAGATTCCTTTCATTTAATCCCCCGCGTTTACGCCTTGCTGACCGACGGGCTGGAGGCAAACGCTTTCGCGCTGGGACTCGGCAAACTGATCACTTCCGTCACGATGACGGCGTTTTACGTGATTTTGTATTATATCCTGCGCTCGGTTTTGCATGCGAGCGACAAAACGAAAAAAATCGCGGATATTTTCATGTGGAGCATGGCTATCCTGCGCGTTGCGCTGTGCGCTTTCCCCCAAAACGACTGGTTTTCTTACGAAGGCTCCCTTTTGTGGGGTATTCTCAGAAACATCCCCTTTGCGATACTCGGCATAGAAGTCATCGCGATATGCTTTGCAATTTACAGACAAAACGGGGATAAAAACTATCTTGCGATGGGCATTTTGGTCATTTTATCCTTTGCGTTCTATATCCCGGTTGTGCTTTTTGCAGACGTTTACCCCCTTGTGGGCGTTTTGATGATCCCCAAAACACTCGCTTACGTCGGCGTGGTCGTGATCGGGCTTATGCAATACCGCCGCGAAGGCAAAACCGCGCAAGATTGACAAAAGACACTGCAAACTATATAATGAAATAAAAAGCCACGGAGGCGGCAATGTTCAGCATACTCATAGCGGAAGACGACGCTCCGCTCAGAAAACTTATCAAAAAAAATCTCGAAGCGCGCAATTTTTCCGTAACGGACTGCGCCGACGGAGCCGAGGCGATAACGGCGCTTGAAAAAAAGAAAATCGACCTCCTTCTCACCGACACGATGATGCCCGTAACGGACGGAAACGAACTTGCGCGAAAAGTCAAGGAGTTCGACGAAGATCTGCCCGTCGTCATGCTGACCGCCCTCGACGCGCTGGACGACAAACGAAAAAGCTATCGCTGCGGCGCGGACGATTACATCACCAAGCCCGTGGATTTCGACGAACTCGAGCTGAAGCTCCGCGCACTTTTGAGAAGATACGGAAAAGTTTCTTCAAACCGCTTGAAGATAGGCGATCTAACTCTCGATTACGCGGCAAAAGAAGTGCGGTTGGGAGAAACGGTGATAGACACCACCAAAAAGGAATTTCTTTTGCTGTTTGCGCTCGCCTCTTCCCCGGGACGGATATTCTCCCGCACACAGTTGCTCGACGAAGTGTGGGGATTGGATTCGGAAAGTTTTGAGCGTACGGTGGACGTGCACGTGAACAAATTGCGGGAAAAGCTTGCCGCCTCGAAAGTAACCATCGTGTCGGTACGGGGACTCGGATACAAGGTGGAAAAGTCATGAAAAAGCTGCTGATAAAAATCATTGCAATGATGTTGTTCGTCATGGCGTTCGTGCTGGGTTTTTCGCGCCTTATATTGTTTGCGATAAGCACAAAGCGGGCGGTAACGACAGCTGTTTCTTACCACGTCAGCCTTATTTCCGGCTTTTGCGGTCTGATTTTATTTGCGGCACTTTTATGCATTTTCATCGGACGCAGGCTCAACAAACTGAAAGACGGCATCAAAAAGGTGGCAAAAGGCGATTATGAAACAACTTTTTGCTTAAGCGGCAACGACGAACTCGCGGACCTTGCCGCCGCGCTCAACAAAATGACGAAAGAACTGCGCGCAAACGAGTATTTAAGCAAAGAATTCGTCAAAAACGTATCCCACGAATTCAAAACGCCGCTGAGCGCCATCATCGGTTACGGCGATCTGCTCAAAACCGATGAAATTACAGACAAAGACAGGAAGGAATACGCCTGCATCATCTGCGACGAAGCGCGCAAGCTGAACGAAATGAGCATGAAAATGCTGGCAATTTCCCGCCTTGACCATACGGAAAACATCGTGCACAAAGAGTATTTCAACGCAGACGAACTTGTACGCGACGTCGTGCTTGCCCTGCAACCGACATGGAGCGCGAAAAACCTTTGCGTGGAAGCGGAGCTTGAAGAGTTGCCCGTTTTTTCCGATAAAACCCTTTTTCGGCTGATCGTGCAAAACCTTTTTTCCAACGCAGTAAAATACACCGATGACGGCGGTTTTATCCGCATAGAAACAAAAAAGGAAAATTCCCGACTGATTTTTTCCGCGGAAAATTCTTCCGACGCGTTAAAAGGCAAAGAAGATATGCTTTTTCGCCCCTTTTGCACGGCGGGACAACCGCGGGAAAAGGGCACGGGCTTGGGGCTGACGCTGGCAAGAAAAGCGGCGGAAAAGCTTGGCGGAACGCTTGTAGCCGAATGCGGCAAAACCGCTTTGTTCCGAGCAAATATTCCGCTTTGCGAAGATATAGCCGACAAAAACTAAGAATAAACCGACGTCGAACCGTATATAATTACTGTATGAAGTTCGATAAAAAAATCTTTTTGTTTTGCCTGATCGGCTTTTTGTTTGCCAACGTTTTAGGTTCGCTTTCTCACTTTTTTTACGAATGGTCGGGAAATTCCGCCGTCGCGGCGGTATTCTTCCCCCTAAACGAAAGCACGTGGGAGCATTTGAAACTCGTCATCTTCCCCGTGTTTTTATATTTTGGTGCAGGCGCTTTTTTCATGCGCAAGACCCCGAATTACCCCGCCGCCGCGTTTTTCTGCGTGCTTTCGGCAATCGTGTTTATTCCCGCGGTGTTTTACTTTTACACGGCGATCGTCGGGCGCTCGGTGCTGTTTATGGATATCCTAACCTTTACGCTGGCGCTGTTTGTAGGCTTTACGGTGGCATATTATCTCATGACCGCCACCCCGCGTCCCGCATTAAACATCGTCTCGCTATGCGGCATCGCCGTTATTTTGATATTGTATTTTACGCTGACGTACTTTCCCCCGCATTGCTTTTTGTTCCGCGACCCCATAAGCGGCGGATACGGTATCGTCAAATAAAGCGATATAAAATTCTTCGCGCGCGCCCGACGGGCGCGCGCTTTTTATCGTTTTTTTCTTGCCAAGAAAATGCACGCTATGCTATAATGCGGTTATGGAATACGCAGTGGAAATCGAAAACCTGCAAAAGCATTTCGCTACGGTAAAGGCGGTTGACGGAATTTCTTTCAACGTCAAAAAAGGCCGCCTTTTCGCCTTTTTGGGGGTAAACGGCGCGGGAAAAAGCACGACCATCAACGTGATGTGCACGCTTTTGCAAAAGGACAAGGGCAAAGTAAAGATCTGCGGCGCGGACATCGATTCCGAACCCGAAAAAATAAGGCGCGCCATCGGCATCGTCTTTCAGGACTCCATTTTGGACAAATCGCTGACGGTGCGGGAAAATTTGACGGTACGAGCGGGTTTTTACGGCTTACACGGCAAGGCGTGGGAAACGCGATTAAAAGAAATCACCGAGCGGCTGCATCTGGGCGATTTGCTGTCAAGACCGTACGGAAAACTTTCGGGCGGACAACGGCGACGCACGGACGTGGCGCGCGGTATCCTGCACGAACCGCAGCTGCTCATTTTAGACGAGCCGACGACGGGGCTCGACCCGCAGACGCGGCAGACGGTGTGGCGGGCGATTGAAACGCTGCGCAAAGAAAAAAACATGACGGTCTTTCTGACCACACATTATATGGAAGAGGCAAACCGCGCCGACGACGTAGTCATCATAGACGCGGGCAAGATTTCCGCGACAGGCTCCCCCGTAGAACTGAAAAACAGATATTCTTCCGACTACATCAAACTGTATGCACCGCAAAGCGAGGCGCTTGACAAAACGTTTTGCGCGCTCGACTGCACCTATAGCGGCAATTTTTACGCGATACGCGTAAAAGACAGCGAAGAGGCAAAGGCAATCATCGCAAAATACGGCGAACAATTAACGGATTTCGAAGTCATCAAAGGCGATATGGACGACGTGTTCTTAAACGTGACGGGCAAAAAACTTACGGGAGGAGAACACGCATGAAAAACGATATAAAGACAATATTTTTGTTGGTAAAACGCGGGCTGAAAATCTTTTTGAAAGATAAAATGACGGTATTTTTCTCCCTGCTCGCCCCGCTAATCGTGCTGGTGCTATTCGTGTTGTTTTTGCGCGAAATGCAGCTTTCTTCCTTAAAAACGGCTATGGAAGGCGCGCCCGTGGACGAAGCCTTGCTCGGCGCGTTCATCGACGGCTGGATGCTCGCAGGCGTAATGGCGGTTTCCTGCATAACGGTATCCTTTTCCGCAAACAACATCATGGTGCAGGACAAACAGCGCGGCGTCATCAACGACGCCCTCGCCTCCCCCGTCCGCCGCGGCGTTTTGACGGCGTCTTATTATGTTTACAACTTTATCGTGACCCTCGTCATCTGCGCGGCGGTGCTCGCCGTGGGACTGATCTACCTTGCGATCAGCGGCTGGTACCTTTCCTTTGCGGACGTTGCAAACATCGTAGCGCTCCTGCTCTTTTCCGCCCTGTCCGCAACGGCGATAAGCGTGTTTGTCTGTTCGTTTTTGAAAAGCGAATCGGCGCTCGGCGGGCTGGTGGGCATCATGAGCGCGGCGATAGGCTTTTTGTGCGGCGCTTACTTTCCCCTTTCCATGCTTTCCGACTGGATTGGCTACGCCGTACTCGTCATTCCCGGCACGTATTCGGCGGGACTTTTCAGAAACTTTTTCATGAACGGCGCACTGGAAAAAATTGCCCAAACCGCTCCCGGTGCGGAAGCGGCATTGAAAGAAGGCTATTCCATGCAGCTCGACTTTTTCGGCACTGAGCTCGGCACGGGCGAAACTTACCTCATCTTCGCCGCGCTCACGCTCGTGTTCGTCTTGCTCAACGTGCTTGTAACGGTGCTAAAGGGACGCAAAACGCGCAAAAAAACACCGCATAACAAATAAACGACCGCCGCGCCGTAAAATCATTTACGGCGCGGCGAGTGCAAAACGCTGAAAAAATGCACGCGGCGCCGCCCATCAGGGCGGCGCCGCGTGTTTCAGGGTAAATTTTTTCGTTTGTTAAAACGTTCAAAAAAGTATCTGCAAATTATTTTCCGAAAACGCGAAGATATTCCAACTTTTTTTTAAGGTTAATACCTTATATTTTCTTCACCGTTCGCAAGGCAAAAACTTTTTTCGGCAACTCAGTCCTCGCTGATCGCCGCGAGTTCGCGCTCGAACATTTCCACGTTTGCCTTATCTTTTTTCATGCCCACGGCATAGCGAATTACATTGATAGGCGTTGCGATGACGCCGATGACCATGCCGATGAGCGACATGATAAGCTTTTTGAAAAACCCGTCTTCCTTATAAACGCCGTCGTCGGTAACGGTATAAGTCGCACCGTATTTTCTTTCATATTCTTCCTGCGCCTGTTCGCCCTTTCTCCAGCCGGCGACGGCGCCGTCCCAACCGCAGAACAGCAGTCCTATCAACACGCGCCAGAAAAGTTCTATTCCCTGCGCGCCGATGGCAAACGCGCTGATAATGGCAAGCAAACCGACGACGTACAGCACGCAGCTCGTGATGATCCTGCGCAGTTTTTTCTTTCTGTCGCCGACATAAAAGTCCCGCGCGCCCTCGATTTCCTTACGGTAACATTCCACACACAGCACGCCGCAATGCTCTTTCAACTCCGCGGTCTTTTCCGCACACTCCGAACAGATGTACGCGCCGCATTCGGCACATTGCGCAACAGCTTCTCTGTCCGTATGTTTCGCACACTTCATACCCTTCTCCTCCCGAATTGCGGCAAGAAATTTTTTTACTTAAAATCCGTATAAATTTTCTTTTTACCGCTAAAAATTAACATTACAGAAAATTTATTTCTGCAATATCTGTATTATATAGTAATTTTATTTCTATGTCAATTATTTTCAGTAATTTTTTTGCTATTCTTTAAAAAAGGAGCATTTATGAGATTGAAAGAACTGCGCGAAGAAGCGCAACTCACGCAAAAGCAACTTGCGGAGAAAATCGATAACGTACAGAGGAACGTAAGCAACTGGGAAAACGGCACGAGCGAGCCCGATTGCGAAACCATCGTCAAGCTTGCCGACGTGTTGGGCGTTACGACGGACGAACTTTTGGGCAGAGGCGCTCCTCCCGCTGCGGATATTGCGAAATTGTCCGCGAGCGCGCCGCTTTTAAGGGAAATTTTACAGCTTTCCGACAAACAGCGGGAAGCGCTGCTGAACTTTTTAAAAACGCTGAATCCATAAAAAGCACGGAATCACTCCGTGCTTTTTTTCATAAACGATATCGAAAGTTTTCCGCCGCGCTTTTAAACAAAACAAAAAAAGCGGGTTTTAAGCCGCCTTTTCTTTACGGGGTTTTTTATGTACCATGTGAAAGAGGGAAAAACACTTTTCCTTGCTTAAACAGGCAAGAACCGCAGCCCCCGCGCCCGCGCCGCAGGTATCGGCAACGACGTCGAACATGGTATCCATAAGGGCATAGCGATAGCCTTCGGGCGTGAGGAAAAACGAACCGATCTCCTCGAGCGTGCCGTTGAGGTTATCGAAACTGCTGCCGCCGTTCCACAAATCGTTTTCGGGGATAAAGCATTGCATATTGCTGCCGAAAACGCTGTCTATGGTAAATTCCGCAAGCTCCCACAAAAAGCCCGCGGCAAGCGCGAATAAAAATCCGAATACGATCACGCCCGTCTTTGTGGGATTATCCTTGAAAAACACCCCCGCGAGCGCCGTGCCGAAGAGAAAGAGCATGGCGGCGGACATGACGTGCGTGATTTTATCCCACCACGAAGTGCAATAATAAAGCCCGACGAACTGCCCCAAAAAGATAGCGCTGAAAGAAAAAATAAACAGCATGAGATTTGCAGTGAAGGAAATTTCTATCCTGAATATTTTTTCGAGCAAAAGCGGAACGAAAGCGAGGGCTATGCCCTGCAGGGTTTCCGCTACGATTTTGGAAGGCGCCTGCGCCTGAACGGGCGCAAAAGAACCGATCCAGCACACCATGCCGTAAATGACGCAAGGAAGATACAATATAACGCTTGCCAGATAAACAGATAACTTTAATTTCTTTTCCATCATGCAAACACTATACCGCCCGCAGGTTAAAAATAAGTAAATATGCGTCGATTATTTTTGCAAATTCCAAATTATGCGGCGCTTTCCGTAAAAGAAAGCGCCGCATAATTCAAATATTCAATAGTTCTTCTATGCGCAAAACGTCGTTTGTCACTTGCTCAAACCGCTTTTCGGAAAAATCGTATTCGTTGCGCTCCGTCTGACGGTTTTCACAACCGAAAAATTCTTCGAGCAGTTCTTCCTTTTTCTCACAATAAAACAAAGAATCCCGAAAGTAACGGTATCGACATTGCCGATAAATGTGTTTGTGAAATTTACACCCGTCGCATTTATTCCGATTCACGTACTTCGTCCTCCAAAAGCATGCGCATTTCCGACAGTTCCGTCAATATTTCGTTAATGCTGTACTTTATCATCGGATTTATTTTGTACTTTCTTCTTATCGGGCAGTAATTTTCGCAACCGCCGTCCGTCTTTACCGTCGCACATTTTACAATGCACCACCCGAATTTCGTCCTGGAAAATTTTTTTACGCCCTTTGTATAATACAAGTCCAGATTTTTACACCGAACGCATTTTCCGCTATTGTTTTCCATACGCTATCCTCCTTAAAACGCTTTATACGTACATTTTAGCAAAACGAAATATTCTTCGTCTTTCTTTACACCTGTCAGGTTTAATTTTTTTATTTTCCTACCCGTTTCGCTTATTCTTAAAAACACCATAGGCAATGCCTATTTTTCATGCATTTTATAAACAATGCTTTTATAATGAAAAAAAATGATAAATCGGAGAGAAAAATTATGATAACGCTTGAACAGATTCGGGAAAGGCTTACGGAAAGCATTAAAAACAGCGGTTTAACGCAGACGGAAATTGCCCGGCGATTGAATATTTCTCAGCCGACCGTCGGAAAATATCTTTCCGGCAGGGCAATGCCCGCGCTCGACACTTTGGCAAACCTTTGCAAAGTTTTGGATATCGACGCAAATTATATCCTCTGCCTCGATTAAGCACGCACGCCCCGCCTTATCAACATACAAAAAAACTACGCGCCGCGCAAATTCTTTGCGCGGCGCGTTTTATATTTTGCAAAACAATATTTATTTTTCCAAAAGCTGCGGCATTGACGCTTTCTTTTTCATGCGGCGTATCAAAAAGATACCGAGGAGCAGCAGCACGGGGAACACGATACCGAAAATCAGCCCCTTTTGCAAATCGTCCCCGAGCGCGCCCGAAGCAAAACCGACTATCGTCGGCCCCGCCGTTGCGCCTACATCGCCGAAGAGCGCCAGCATGGCAAATAATGCAGTCCCGCCGCATTTGACGTTCTTCGCCGCGATACTGACCGTACCGGGCCACATAATGCCCACGGAAAATCCGCACGCACCGCAGGCAATGAGCGACAGTACGGGGCTGGGCGAAAGCGTTACCGTTACGTATGAAACCATACACAACACCGCGCTGAACACCATAAACTTCGTCAAATCGATTTTTTCGCTGAACTTTGCGTAAACGCTGCGGCTGATCCCCATGAGCACGGCAAACATACACGGTCCCGCGATATCGCCGACCGTCTTATCCACGCCGAGCGCGCTTTCCGCAAATGCGGAAGCCCATTGACTCATGGAAAGTTCCGCAGCGCCCGAACTCATCATCAAAAGCGCAAGTACCCAAAAAATCTTCATCGAGAAAAGCTGTTTGAGCTTTATGCCTTTTTTGTTTTCCTCATGCGTATTGTAAATCGGTACGAATAGACAATAATTCGCGTCAAAAAGCGGCAATATCGCCCAGATACAAGCCATCCACTTCCAGTTTTCGATGCCGAATATCAGAAAAAAAATCGTAGAAATCACGATGACGAATGCCGAACCCCAACTGTAAAAGGAGTGCAAAAAACTCATTACCGCCGCCTTGCGCTTTGTGGGACAGCTTTCCACGATAGGACTGATGAGCACTTCGTCCAATCCCCCGCCTATCGCGCAAAGCGTAACGCAAAGAAGCAGACCTATGTAAGGATCGGCAAAGATTTCCGGCAGAAACGAAAACGATGCCAGCCCCACGCCCGTACAAATATGCGCCGCAACGATACCCGCACGATAGCCGATTTTATCGATGAATTTCGCCGCCGCAAGGTCGATGAAAAACTGCAACACGAAATTGATGGTCACAAGCAGCGTTATCTTTTCCAACGAAATTCCGTAAGTTGACTGAAAAGTGAGAAACAACAACGGCGCAAAATTGTTTACGATCGACTGCGTTACCGAACCGATACAGCTGGCGGCAAGCGTGTGTTTATAATTTATCTTTATCCCCATGTAAATTCCCGTATATAAAAGTCGTTTACTTTATTATATTTCTCCGCGCGGCTTTTTGTGCCGTTACCGTGTCATTATACACGAAACATCGCCTTACTGCAACGGTTTTTTCACACTTTTATAAAATAACAGAAGCGGCGCATTCTGCGCCGCTTCCGCGTTGTATATAAGGAGGTTTATATGTTGTGGCATTAGCAATATTTTATTCGATGCTGATGTTATGCGTTTCGATCTTCTTCGGCTGTTCTTTGGGAATGACTACCGTCAAAAGACCGTTTTCATACTTCGCCTTGATGTCCTGTTCCTGAACTTCACCGACATAATAACTTCTCGAGCAGGAGCAGCTCCTCTCTCTGCGGACGTATTTTTTGCCGTCCTTTTCGTTTTCTTCCTTTTCTTCCTTATTCGCGCTTACCGTTACGTAACCGTCGTTATAGGAAACGTTGATGTCCTTTTTATCGAACCCGGGAAGTTCCACGTCCATTTCGTATGCGTTGTCAAGTTCCTTGATATCCGTTTTCATGCCGTCCGCCTTTTCATCGTAAAAAACCGGCTTGAAAAAGTCGTTGAACACGTCACCGAAAAAGTCGTCCGTCCTGTTGTTATTTCTTCTGATAATATAATTTCTCATAATTTTATTCTCCTTTTATTTTATTGCAAGATTTAGCAATCTTTTTATTTAATTGCTGGCACTCTCTTGCTTTATCTGCTAACATTATAACACTTTAAAAAGATTTGTCAAGAGTTTTTACAAAAAAATTTTAAAATTTTTTCAACATTGTTTTATCCGTTTTTTTAAAAAATTATACCCTAAAAAAAACAAAACCGACCGAACTTACAGCTCGGTCGGTTTCATAATCGCCTTATTGCGATTCGTTTTTCTTTTCGGGTTGAGGGAAATATTCCCACATCATTTGAGCGCTTTTATAAAATCTTTTTTGCTTTCCGTAAGCAAAACATTCGTACAATGCGGCAAAAATGAAAATCACAAGCAGCATCAAACCCGATATCGCCCAGCAACTCAGCATAGGCGCTTCAGCAGGCGGGTGCTGTAAATACATCGCATTCCTTTCGCCCAGCCCTGCCCATAAAAAGACAGCGTTCACGATGACGCCGACGATACCGCAGCCGGCAAGCCCGATCACATACGGGATCAGATTGAACACGCCGATTTTTACGTATCCGCCCACAAATAAATACAAACAGCCCCAAAGCATCGTCACATGGCTGACAAGGCTTTTCACGCGCTCATAAGTTGCAGGGATTTCAAAAGGCGTTATCACCAAGGTTATAACAGAACCTAAAACACCCGCATACGAGACAAATGTGGCAAATACTTTGAAAACGCGGCTTTCCTTATTCGGCATAAATGCGCATATCAGCAATAAATACATTATAAAATTGCAAAAATATATCGGGAAAAGGATATTGTCATACGCTTCCGCTTTTCCGTTTTTAAGAAAGTCCACCCACATAATGCTGATATGAATGATAAACGTTGCAAGCGCAAAGGATTTTAAAATCGCATCTTTCGCCTTGCGGTTTTTTACAAAAAACAATCCGATCATCATGCCGACGGACACCGTCAAAGAAACAACGATAAACAAAATATGAGGCATTTTAAACATTTCATCTCACCTATAAATATTATATCCCGTTTTTTTAGTATAATTTATTTCCATATAAAAAGCAAGCAAAAAGTCGAGCAGTTAAAAAAACTGCCCGACGGAAAAAAGCATATCAACGATGTTAGTTTATAACCCGCTTGATACAAGAAATTATTGGATTTGATGACTGCGGCGGCAAGAACCGCCCAAATAAAAAAATTATACCCGATATCGAAACGCTTATATTATAAAAACTATCATGGCAACAAGAATGAAAGCCATGTTGACAATCATAATCGCCGTGATTTTTTCTTTGAAAAACAGCCGTGCGGAAACGGTAGTGAAAAAAATAGTTCCGCCCGTTACTACGGGATACAAAAGCGACGCGTCCAGATTTTTTGCCGCAACCAACTGTAAAAAATATCCGAGTCCGCAAAATACGGAATATCCCAGCGCAAGCAAGAGCGCGTTTTTTATATATCTTTTTTCCGGTACAAATTCTTTCGCCCCGTCTTTTAGACATATAAAATATAACGCAAAACAGATAAGGGCAAACAGCAACTGGAAAAAGTAATTCCAAACGAGAAAGTCTCCCGTGGGAAGCGCCGACGGGTGAATTTGATGCGCTTTGGAAATTACGCTCACGCTTCCGTTCAGCAAGAAAACGGCTATGCACAAAAGATAAAACAATTTATCTTTGCTCGCTTTTTTTTGTTTCCATTCCGGAACAACGGAAAGCCAAAGCGAAAAAATCATGATCAATATTCCGATAATACGGGTTGCCTTTACGGGCTCTCCGAGAAAAATCATTCCGTATAAATACGGAAGAAACATTCCCCCGAGCATCATGAAAACGGTATAAACCAAAACGCTGCCGCGTTTTACAACGGCAATCCCGCAAAGCAAAGACAAAATGGAAATCAATCCGTTCAGCGCCGCAAGCGCGACGCTGAACGCGCCGAACGATACCCCGAACTTATTTAATGCGAAAAAAAGCACCGCGGAAAAGACAGCGGTAATTACCGGAAAAAACAGAAGATGCCAAACTTTTTCCACCGCTTTTTTTTCGTAAAACTTATTGAAAGTAAATTGCATTGCAATGCAAACGCAGGCGGAAAACAAAAAGATATAATCGGTCATACAACACCCCCCCCCGACAACCGACAAAAAATCACAAGCTGAACATTACGATAGCGGCAACGCCGAGCATTGCACCGACCGCCATGCGCAAACGTATTTTTTCTTTCAACAAAAGAGCGGAAAACAGCGTTGTGACGATTACCGAACCGCCAAGCACGCACGGATACAAAAAGACGCCCGCAACACGCGTTGCCAAAAACGTAACGGCTAAATTAACAAGTCCGACACCCGCCGCATTCAGCAATATGCTTTTTTTGTTGAAATAAAGCGTTATAAAGTCTTTTTTAAAAGAATTTTCTTTTTCTATAAAAAAATAGATAAGATAGATTAAAAAAGCGAATACGGTAACAAGCGAAAAACTTAAAGCCGTCATGGAAAAAACGCCCTGTCCGTCCATGGCGATTTGTTCGCTTTTCTGAATCACGCTCGACAATCCGTTGGTAATAAAAGCGACGACGTTGAAAAAGACCAACTTTGCCTTTCCCGTTTTTACGGCACTTTCCGCTCCTCCGTCCGCAATCGGCTCTTTTTTCAGTAAGATAAGCAACAACGATGCGATCATCAACGCCAGAGCCGCGCAAAATAACCACGCGTTGAACTCTTCGTTCCAAAACACTATGCCCGCAAGCGTGGGAATGACGAGGCTCAGCGAATTTATCAGATTCGTTACCGACAAACTGCCTTGTTCCATAGCCGCGTACAGCGCAAAACTGCAAATTATAAAATTGACTGCGAAAACCGCCGAATATAAAAATACCGTGATGTTGATTTTTACGTAGGAAAACGAAAAAATCAACCACATAATTATCGCCACCAACAAAGAAAAAGCGGAAATGTTCAAAAATTTTTCTCTCGCGGAGTACGCATTACTATACTTTTTGCCAAGCGCCCCCAGCGAAAGAAACAATGCCGTGCATACAGTTAAAATATAATACAATATTTCCATTATTTTTCAAGTACAAAACCACAAAAAGAATACGCCGCGACATTTTTAAATACTACGGAATTTTTCTTAAATTCCCCTTCCGCGCCGAGCCAGCTTGCTTTCGTATACGCTTCGGAAATATCAAATCGCGCCGAAACGATTTCGTCGGGATACAGATTCCAAAATGCAACCGACAAACGGTTTTTCTGCATTTTACATATAGTATAAGTGGCAGGATTGCCCGTACACACGGCGGGCAATTTTTTCCCGCACAGCCATTCGCACGCGCTATTCACCTCGCGTTGGCGCGCGTAAGCTTTAAAAACGCGGGAATCGGTATTTTCTCCGTCGAAAGAATACACCAAAAAACGCTGCTTTTCCTTATTTTCATATAAATACGCGCCGATATGTTTTTGTTTTCCCTCAAAATAAGTGAGCGTACAAGCAGCATCGGAAATTTCCAAATCGTAAAATTCCGGCTGTGCGCTTGTAACACGGATATTTTCGTCGACAAAATGCTCCGTCAAAATAACGTCGTTTACTTTACGAGCGGCTTTCATTCCGACATCTGTTCCGCGTTTTTGCAGAATGTCTGCGGCGACAATATCCAAAATCGCCCCGTTTTTCAAATCTTCGTTTGTTACGTATTTTGCATTTTCTCCGAATACGATTACAGGAAATTCTCCGTTGAACGCGACGGGAAGTCCCAAAGCGGAAACAAACCTGCAACCGATCCCCCGCGGGCGCATATTTGCCCTGTTTGCATTTTCGTAAGGATTTTCGTTTGGAAGATCCGCGCCGCACAGATATTGAAAGTTTTCAAACAGCCTTAATCCCGCGCAACACCCTTGGGCAAACGCCTTTTCTATCGAATCGATCAGCGCACGGTTTTTTATATGGCGATCGATATATCCCGTTTCGTAATCGTACGGCGCGTCGTATTCCAGCATATACTTTAAAGCGCCGTCAAAACCTCCGTCAGCAACGAGCGCCTGCTCGAATGTTTCCAGATATGCGGCGGGACAAACAGTACGCGGGCGAGGATAAGTATCCCCCTCGCTCAGAAGTTCCGTATTTTCTTTTCTGAATCTTGCCGCAGCCATACGTTCCAGCGTGATGACGTTCGCCAACTCATAACCGTCGCGCGCCCAGTAAGGCGCGCCGCAAAGCCGCAGTAACGCCTTGTTTTTTCCCGCAAGAATTTTTCCCGCATCTTCGAAAGCCGCGCCGTCTAAGTCCCACATGCCGTATGTCGCGCATACTCCAACACGCACAGAAGAGTCCACTTCATCGACGGCAGTGCGGATTTTTTTTGCAAAATTCAACATGGTACTTCTCATCAGGTCGTACCATACATTACGATAGCGGGAAGGTCCGCCCGTAAAGACTTTTTCCGCAATTTCCGCCCGCGTAAGTTGTTCTCCGATAAGTTCATTGTATTGCCGCAAATGCTCTTCGCACAAACAGCTTGCCGCGCAAACGGGCGTGCCGTGCATGGACATTCTGAAATCGTCGTCCAACAAAATTTGCTTTGCCCCCGCCCGCGCCACGTTTTTTACCCACGCGCAAAAATCGGAAACAAACAATTCGTCCGTAGGACAGAATGCGGAATTACCCGTTTCACCCGCAAGACTGACGATATTGCAATAAGCCGCCGTTTCATTGATCGGCCAGCCGTGCCCGATCGATTCCCCCAACCAAACACAAACCTCAAACCCGTGAGATTCAAAAAAAGAAATATCTTCCTTTAAATTTTCGTCGACCGCCGACACGATGCGGCCGTTTTCAATGACGCGCGGTATCGCCAGCATCAATCGGAACGCTTTGCATTTTTTTAAAATTTCAAGCAATTTTTCCCTATCGTAATTATAGGAATTATATATAGCGGGTATGGATATTTTTTGCATAGATTTTCTCCTGACGCACCGACGAACGCGCGAATATCGCCCGTTCGTCAGAAATTAAGATAAAATTTTACTTACATATTCCTTCTTCTTCGCGAACTCTTCCGGCGAAAAAGCCTTGCCGAACTTTCTTGCGACCGTTTGCCCGCAAGCCGAATATTTATTTTCTATCGTATCGTTGAAATTCAAAAGCTCTATTTCTCTGCCGCCGTTTTCCTTAACGAACAAAGCCATTTCTTTCAACGAAATTTCATCGTCGTTAAATCCCGGTATCAATGCAAAACGGACGACGGTCTTTGTATTTTCTTTCAAAAGCAATTTCAAATTTGTCAGTATTTTTTCATTGCCGAAGCCGATAAATTCTTTATGTTTCGCGCTGTCGGTATGTTTCAAATCGGCGAGCACACAGTCGGCATAAGGCAACAGTCTTTTCAAAAGCGAATAATCGTAAAAAAGCGCCGTTTCGATTGCGGTATCGATGCCGTTTTCCTTGCATAAGCGTAACGTCTCCACGAGAAAATCATTTTGTAAAACACATTCTCCGCCCGAAAAAGTTACGCCGCCGCCCGACGCCGCGAAAAAATCCTTATCCCGCGCAATCAGTCCGACGAGTTCCTTTGCCTCCGTTTCGCTTTGCATAAACACAAGCGCACCCGCAGGACAGACTTGCGCACATTCCCCGCAGCGAATACAATTCGTTCGTGAAAACACGTGTTTTCCCAAAACAATCGCATGACAGCCGCGCCCGCAAACCCGCACGCATGCGCCGCAACCGACGCATTTATGAGCATAATACAAAAGTGGTTTTTCCGTTTTGCCTTCGGGATTCTGGCACCAACTGCAATTCAAAGAACAACCGCTGCAATAGACAACCGTTCTTAACCCTTTGCCGTCTTCCGTAGAGCCGCGTATCAGGTTGAAAATTTTTCCTTTCATTCGGAAAACTCCGTACGCTTTATCAGCGTTTCCTGAAATTCTCTGTCCAGATTGACGAAATATTCCGCATATCCGCCCGTCCTGACGATAAGGCTCCTGTGACGTTCGGGATGATCGAGCGCATCGAGCATCTCCTCTTTGCTCATACAAGTAATTTGCATCTGCATTCCGCCGCGGGCAAAATACCCCTTTACCAATCCTTCAAACGCTTTATCGAGATAACCTTTTTGCAACCTGAGATTCAAAACGGGCGTTCCGATCATATCACCCAGCGGCAGTTTGGTGACGGAATTTAGCATTGCCACCGCCCCCGCGCGGTCTTTGCCGTAAATTGCGCCCAAAGAATCGCACAGCGGCGCGTTTTCTTCTCTGCCGTCAGGCGTCGGCAAAATTCCCTTTCCCGCATTCAGGTAGGTGGTAAACTGTATGGACGCCGTCACGATCTTGCCGCCGAGATAATCCCTGTCGTTTTTAACGAGCGCAACGAGATCCCTTGCAAAACGCGCGGCAAAACCGTCGGCGACATCGTCGTCGATACCGTAACACGGACAGCGCCGCAAAGCGTTCTTCATCTCGTCCGTCTGCGCTTTTAACTCCCTTGCAAATTCCCTCGCGCCGTAAACGCGCTTATCGAACACAAGTTCTTTCACGGCAAGGAGCGAATCCGCCGCGTTTACAAAACCGGCGTAATTCAGAATGGAAAAATGCCAACGCGCTCCGCCGCCATAAAAATCCTTATTCCTGTCGATGCAATCGTCAATAAGGAGCGTGCGCACGGGTTGCGGACGGAATGTCGCCCTGTCCTTTTCGTAACGGTTGAGCTCCCGCACAAATTCGTCCTTTATCGCTGTGATTTCCCGCAAATACGCCGCATAAAAACTTTCGAAATCGGCAAACTCGGGCAACCTGCGATAGAGCATATCTTCCAAAATATACAAAAGGTTTATGCCCGCGTCGAGAGAACCGACGTTGGAAATGCCGGCAAACATGGTTTCCGTACAACCGCCGCCGCAAAATTTTTTCCTATCCTCCGCGGGCATTTCGGGGAAAAATTCCGCCAGCTTTTTCTGATAAAGCTCTTCGTTATATAAAGCGGGATGTCCCGTCATGCTCAAAAGCGTAGCCTTTGCGGTATCCCAAATTTCCTGCGGCATGTCTTTCGTAACGCGCAGCTCCACGTTCGGACGCCGTATCCCGCGAATCGCCACAAGGCATTGCTTTGTAAGTTCGTTATAATCGGGTCCGAGCGCGCAGGTCCAGCCGTCGTTTGCGTCCACGTTCTGAAAAAGTTCGCGAATAACGGCAGTAACGTCCTCCCCCTTGTGATACGGGTTCAAATCGTTATCCAGCCTGCCCGGGTTATCGCAGCTGTCGATATAATAAATAAAATTCCAGCAGACAAGCGCCTCGTAAATGTTTTCGGCGGGAGAAAACGGAACTTTTTCCAACGCGGATATGAGTTCGGCATCGCCGTTTTGCTCCCGCAGCAATTTCAGCGCGCGCGTATGATAAATGCGTATCCCGTCGAGAATGATCTTCAAGCCGCGTTTGATTTCCCCTTCGGGCATATTCTCCACGCGGGCGGCATAGGAATTCAAACCTTCTTTCACTACGCGCCCGTAGTTTGGAATGGAATGAACGAATCCGTCCCCGCCGACGAGATGCCTTTGCAGTTTCGGGTTAAAAACCAACGATTTAAGCGTGAAAAATTCCTCCACCGCAATTTTGTTCAGCGCTTCGTCTTTCGGTTTTAAAACGCTTTCTTCCACGTAATATGTAGGGGAAAAATAAGGATATATTCCGTATTTCACGGAAAAACGCCTGCCCGACGGATACAATTTCCCGCCGCCGTAAACAGGCATATCGGCAAATTCCCAAAATCTCTTCTGACCGTTCGCCAAGCGGACAAAGCGCGGCGCGCTCTCATCTTCGAAAATCCCCGCACCGTAGGGTTCCTCTATCGCCATAAACCTGTCGAATAAATTCATAATTTCTCCTTTTCAGACGCCGCGTTTTCGATACTGGTTCGGCGTCATTCCTTTTTCCGTAAGGAAACAATGATTGAAATGGCTAAGCGAATAAAATCCGATTTCATTTGCGATCTGCAAAATCGTATTGTCGGTTATATCGAGCAACATACACGCATAGTTGATTTTCGAATGCGTGAAATATTTGATGGGCGACATTCCCACGTTTTCCGTAAAGAGTTTCGTGCAATACGTTTTTCCGTATCCGCTCATTTTATAAAAGTCGCTTATCTGCATGGAGTAATTCGCGGGATTGTTCATCGCGATCATCATGTTTTCAATCCATTCGGGATAGCCGTTTTGCGAAATCATCTTCTTTCTGAGAACGTTTTTCATGATTTCCGCAAGCAGGATATTTTTGAACGCGTTGAGATTCGGATCGTTTATATAGTTCTTTTTTTCCGTTTCCAGCACGAGATCCATCAGCATTTCCGACTGTATCGCGTTCAGCTTGATGTGAATGATGTTTTCCGCAAGTTCCTGAAATTCTTTTACGGAAACCTCATATTGTTTGAGAAAATTCAGCATATAGTCGTTGACGACGGAAACATTGATGACCTCGGAGTTAGGCTTGGACTCGCTTTGCACCAAACTGTGCCTGTGGGGCGGGCGAATCAATAAAATTTCGTTTTCGCATAGTTCCACCTTTCTGCCGTTCACGACAAGCGAGATACGCCCTTTCGCCACGATCATGAATTCCCAAAAATCGTGCACGTGGTTATAACTGAGCGTCTCCTTGTTTCGGTAAATATCGATGTGATACGGGTCTTTATACAATGAACGGAAAGAATATTTCGTAACGTTTCCGGGTTTTTCGTCCAAATACTTTTCCTTCAGGTCTTTGATCATCGGACCTTCCGCATAATACTGAACGCCGAGCTTATCGCAAATATCGAAAAACTGTTTCGCGATTTTCGCCCTGCCGCGCATATCGTTCTTTCTGTAATTTCCGTAATTATACATCAGCATATAAAGCGGCGTAAGCTTTACGCGGCTGAGTCTTTTGAGAAGTTCTCTTTGCTCGCTCTTGCTTAAATCGCTGTTTTCCACCTTACGCACGCCTTCTTCCAGCACGCCGAGCAGTTTTTGCAAAAACTCATAGGGCATATTTTTAATATCCCAAAGCGCCCCGTCGTAAATGTTAAACGCCGCCCCTACTTCGGGATCGTCCGCAAGTTTTTTATAATGTTTATCGAGCATATCGATAAATGCGTTCACATAAGGCGCGGCAATGGAATAATAAGCCGCATTGAATTCCGCTTGCAGATCGTATACGTCGAGTTTGGAGTTCCAAAGTTTTTTGGAAGCTATGTACGTCTCCATGATAGCTTTCCAATCCTGACTTTCGTTATGCGAAGACTGTAAAAATACATAACTTACGCCCATATTCTTGAACTCTTCGATATTGCGGTTCCAGCTGGGAAGCGTCGGATAATACCAGAAAAAGCTGAACGCAAACATGGTGTGATACGTCCATATCATAAAATTATGTCCGCACGCCTGCCATTGTTTGGACCATTCGGCATATTTCTGGATTTGTTTCGGATGAGAAAACGGATAGTAAAATGATGCTTCGATGGGAGCGAGTCGGATGTAAATGTTTTCTGCCGGCTCCACCTGCGGCGAAAGCAATTCATAAGCGTTGACGTGAGAATTCCATTCAACGGGCGCCATTTCCGTATACTGATAAGCGAAAATGACGATATTGATCTTTCGCCCGTTCAATTCTTCGTCCGCCCATTTCTGAATATGCCTTGCCACCACGTTTGCAAAACGGATAAGAATACCGCTCCGCTTATATTTTTCGGCGGCGGCAACGCATCTTTTGCATTCGCAGAAAGTCTTTTGAATATCCATTTGCCCAAGCATAAAATATTTGCAATCGGGCTTAGACGCCAACACCACGCGTTTTAACGACTCAATGGCGACCTTTGCGCAGGAAACGGGCATGGTTTCGTCCAGTTCGCCGTCGTCCGTTATCCCGTCGGTAAAGCAAATATCCATCACCTTACCGTTGATTTCGTAATACATGTGCGCGTTTTCCGCTTTGTTTTCTTCGGTATAATAGATTTCGGGCGGTACGTACTCCAACGTATTGTGCGAATTCTTCAGTACGTCGCTCCAATACATATTTCCGCCCATTTCCTCGGGTACGCGCGCGTATTCATGCCCCATGCGCATGTGAACGATGTTTTCTTCGTGCCCCCAAGTCGTCATCCCCGACATATACGCGCGCATGGCAAAATCGGGTATCTCCACAATATCCCAGTCGCACAGGTCCAAAACATCGACCGACGGAACGATCGTGCAATCTTCCGCCACGAATTTTAATCCGATAAATTTTTCCAGGAAATCGTAGACGGAATATATCGTACCTTTGGGCATCGCTCCGGTGAGAAAGAGATTTTTGCCGACCGTTTTGATGATAAAACCGTCGTCGTTCATCTCTTCCCGATCGAGGCGTATGCCGAGTTCTTCAAAAGCGCGCGTTTTGCCTATGCTTATGAATTTTTGCGAAATATTATCGCTTTCCTTTCGTATCGAAAGTTCCGCGCCGCTCGCCTGTTTTAAGTATTTTACGAGTTCTTTTGCCGCAAAAATTTCGGGAGCGGCGGCTTCGTTCGGATAAATCACGGTATATTCGGATTTTCCGTTTTTAATGATGTTATCAATGATCATATCGTTATCCCAAAAGCGTTGTCTTTAAGCTTGCCACCGATAATCCTTCCGCATATTGCACCACGCCGAGTTCGGAACAGATGTCAAAAAATTCGTTTGCCATGGCAATTTTGCCGTCCTCGTCGCCCGGATAATATCCGGAATAATTTTCGATGATCATAAATAAGGTAGTCAGTTTCAAACGCTTTAACCGATCGGTAAGCGATTTTTTCTCCGTACTCGGCAAATCGCTTTCCGCAATGATTTCCAGCGAATCGTCCACGATACCGTCCTGCAACGTGAGCAAGTTCAACGGCTGATTTTCCATACTCCACAGGGCGGGATTCCACAGCATGAAGTTAACGCCGGAATTGCCGTCCGCAGCAAGCAAGGCGTAATGTTCGTCAAAATTCCGCATAAACAGCTTGATATTGTCGCTAACAAGATCGCCGTAATAGTATTCGATAAACTCGTTTTGCAAGGCGTTTACGTCGCGGTCGGGATCCCAAAGCAGTTTTGATGCAATGTACGTTTCCATCAACGCCTGCCAATCGTGCTTTTCGGTATGCGAGGACTGCATTAAAATATATTTCACGCCCATATCCCTGAAATCACGCAGATTTTCCTGCCAAGCAGGCAAAGTAGGATAATACCAGAAATACGATTTTGCGAACATGGTGTGATACGTCCACAGACAGAAGTTGTTGCCCGTTATGCTCCATTGTTTAAACCAGGTATTATATTTAGGACTTTGTTTTTCATCGGAAAGCGACCAATAATTATACGCTTCGATAGGAGCAAGGCGGATACACACGTTATCTCTCGGTTTTACGGTAGCGTCCAAAAGTTCATATTCTCCGTTAGACAATTGTCTGACGGGCGCGGTATCGGTATACTGATAAGCGAAGGTAACGATCGTCACCTCTTTGCCGTTTAACGCCGTATCCGCCCATTTCTGAATTTCTTCCGCCAAAACATTCACAAAGCGGATCAAATTACCGCTCCGACTGTACTTTTCTGTTGCGGCAAGACATCTCGAACAGGAACACGCAGAAGTTAAGTCCATTTGCCCGAACATGAAATATTTACAGCTAAGCCCCTGTTCCACCGCGTCGGTCACGTAGCCTTTCAACGATTCCAGCGCGATTTTCGCCGCACTGACGGGCATACTCGTATCCAGCTTGCCGTCCTCCGTTATGCCGTCGGTATAACAAATATCCAAAACCTTATCGTTTTTATCGCGGTAAAATATATGGGCATTGGCTTCTTTATTATCTTCGGTATAATAAATTTTAGGGTCTACGTATTCCAGCGAGTTATGCATATCTTTATAGCCCTGATACCACTAATTGCTCATGCCGCCGCCGTGCTCTTCGGGAATGACGGTATAATCGTTTGCCATTCTCATGTGCACCATATTAAGTTCGTTGGCCGCCGCCGTGGCAGAACCCGACATATACGATCTGGTTTCAAACGCCGGAATTTCCAAAACGTCCATTTTATAAACGGGAATTTCCGTCAGTTCGGGAATATACGTATAATCGTAAGCCAGAAATTTAAGGTTGCATATTTTTTCCAAAAAATCATAAACGCCGTAAATCGTGCCGCTGTCGCTCGCACCGTTGATAAAAACATTCTTTCCGTACGTCTTTATGATAAAACCGTCGGTGTTCATCGCGGAATAATCCACGTCGAAGTTCATAGATTCCAGCAAAGCCGTGTTCCCCACGGAGACGATTTTGCTGTTTTCGTCAAAGTTGACGTTGCTCTCCGCCGTCTGCGAA
This sequence comes from uncultured Bacillota bacterium, assembly GCA_949290895.1. GTDB lineage: Bacteria > Bacillota > Clostridia > Christensenellales > Borkfalkiaceae > UMGS775. Next base: position 27,713 of record CASETU010000020.1, on the reverse strand, counting down.
GGATATACGCCAGTCATCTTGCCGACATAAAGCTGAAATTCCGACGCGGCAAACACTTCCGCACTACTCGCCGCATCGCCGTAAACGATGGTGTATTCGCTGACCCCGTCCTTAACGATATAATCGAGCACTTGACTGCGGTCGATTCCGTCGTCTTCTTCATAAGCGGGCGGAATTTCCGGCTCTTTCCCCTTACAGGAAGTAGCCGTCACGGCCGAAAACGATAAAATCAATATGAGTAAAACCAATAAAATGTGTTTTGCTTTCATAAACGAATTCACCTTACCTCTATCTTGAATTCCGTGCGGGTAATGTTATACTGCTCATCGACCGCGCGGTAGATCACGGTATACAATCCTCTTTCCGCAAACGTATAACGATCGCCGGCATTGACTACGAGCAATTTGGAATCGGGGCGCAAAATCATGATTTCCACATCGATTTCGCCGTCTACGTTATCGCTCGCCTTTGCTCCGCAAACGGTAATTTCCGTGCCGACCGCAACAATTTCTTCGTAATTCCCGTTCACCTGTAAAGTCGGCGCGATCTCATCGATCACTTTTACGCGGTAAGTTGTGGTGGAACTTCTTCCCACGGAATCGGTGGTAACGTATTTCACGGAATACGAACCGTACTGATCGAGCACCACTTCATAATCCTTTTCAATCGATACGTTGCTGCATATCGCCTTGCCGTCCGGCGCGGTAACCGATAAGAATACAACGGCTTCCTGCTGCAAAACGTCGTACGCCTTGGCAGCGGGAATGACAAGCGTTTCCCCGATTTTCCTGTCGCTCTTGTCGAACGGCTCGGAAAGGAGCAATGCGCCGTTATTATCCTTATCTTCATAATCTACGTCGTTGATATAATAGTTAAACAACTGATTGCCTACTTTGGAAAGGATAAAGGACGCTTCTCCGCTTATACCCTGCAAGCGAAACTCCACACGAACCAGACCGCTGGAAAAACCGCCGAAATTATCTCCGTTTTCTAACGTGTCGATGGTTGCCAGCGTTCTGCCGCTTGCATTGCGCACTCTGCAATTTTCATTCTTAAACACAAACTCGAACGAATTATATTGTTTCCCCTCAAACGATACTTCCAATCCTTCCATTCCGACAGTACTGTTATACTTATTTTGATAATATTCGATTTCGGCGGAATTTTGGTTTCCGTTTACGCCGAGAAGAGCTTTTCCCTCTTTCAAATCCGATATAGAGAGCACAACGCGTTCCGATGCCGAATAATAATCGGTGAAGATAATTTGCAGACTTTCGAAATCTTTTTCGAAATCATTGACGGAAAATCCGAGTACAAGATTTTCCATCGGAACGGGATACGGCATTTTAAGAGAAAATTCTTCCCCGTTCGGGTTGAAATACAGCCCCGGATCGAGATACGCCGTTTCCGCATTTTCAAAGAGAAGGAAATCGTGCTGATTTTCGATGGTTTTGGGAATGACTTTTACGGTAAATACTTTGTCTTTTTCTCCGTCGTCAAATCCTTTTACCGTATAACGAAGTTCCAGGGAAGTAACGTCTTCGGGAACAACGTAGCTTGTGCCCTCCAATTCCGTTCCGTTGACGAACAGCGCCGTTTCATAAACAGTATCGGTATTGTAATCGATCGCTTTCATTGCGGGGAAGGTCACAGTAGATCCCGCGCGCACCGCATCGGGCACGCCGCCGATATCCACGTAAAAATAGTTTTTTTCTATGTTGATTTTATAAGTTTGCGAATAGGTATATCCGATGAAATCTTTCGCCGTAACCACCAACTCGAGATCTCCGAATTTTTCGATAGCGTAGCGGTTGTTGATATCGGGTGTAAGCAACTTTCCGTCGAAATAAACTTCCGCCGTCACGTCGATTTTACCCGAACCGCCTGTCGCATTGATCGGAGGCACGACATAATTTTGCGTGATGATTACGCTTTGATCGTCCGACAGATCGAAACTGATTTCGTTGGGCTTTTCGTTGACGACGAATTCCATGGTCTTGGTCACGATGTTGCCGAAGAAATCTTTTGCGGAAAATTCCACTTTATATTCGCCCGCGCTCTTCGGTACGAAAGCGCCGTCCGATATCTGGGAGGATATATCTTCTTCGCCGCAATATAACTTTTGCGTTACATCGAATTCCCCCAACGCCGCATTGCTGCCGAGCACCGTGGGCAGGCGGTAAGAATACCCCACCGCACCATCGGGTAAAACCTCATATTCGCTTGTAAGGCAAAGCAGATTGTCGTCCTTAGGGGAAACGATAACGTCGCCGCACATATCTTCGCCAGCAAGTTTAGTGATGTACATTCCCGCGTTGTTGTTGGTGACGAATTCCACTTTCATCAGCACGAGATCCGCCGTGAACCCGCTCCACAGGTTCGCCTGTGGGATTTCCTTTTCGTTATCGAGATCCAAAATGTTGTACTGCGTATTTACATCCAGCACGTAAGAATAAACGGCTTTATCCTGATAATCGTACTGAAAATTAAACGGCAGCGAATTTTTGTTTTTATACCCGGAAAACGTATTGCGGGCGTTAGTGCCGAAATCGTTTTCCCCGCGCGGAAGATTTGAACCGCTTTCGTTATCTCTTCCCAAAGACAGTCCGTTACAGCGTACCAGCATATAGCTCATGTTGGTCGACCACGGATTTGCCCACCAGTACACAGTCAAAGTGTTTGCCTCGTTGTAAACGTCGATCAAGGTGACTTGTACGGCGGAAGCTTCCGCCACGCCGTCGGAATACATTTCAAATTCAATCAGGCTGTCGTTTTTGTCGAATTCTCTGAGATTTATCACCTTGGAATACATGAACGAAGACCCCGAAGAACTCGCGCGCACCAACGTGGCGTTTCCCGTATTTTGACTGTAGTCGGGAAGCTTAACACCGCTTTGAACATCCGTTATGCCGATGTAATTACCCAAAAGGCTGCGGGAAGTGTATTCCACAAAAACTTTCCGAGTCTGGCTGATCGTTTCTCCTTCGATATCCGCCGCAAATACGAACTCGTATTCACCCCTTTCTTCGGGCGTATATTTCCTGCCGGCGATCTGCTCCGTCTTTCCCGAAGGCGTTTTGGCGGTGATCTTACTCACATACTGCTTTTCCTTATAATATCCGTAAGCGGATAAGGTCAAACTTTCGCCAAAGCTGATCTGTTCGGGAAGTTCGCTTTCGATAACCAGGATTTTTTCGTTCACAGCGGAGAAAGACAATTCGTCCGATTCTTCTATTCCGAACACGTCGGTATAAACATACGAAACGGTATAAGCGCCTGCTTTGGGAATTTTGAACGGATACCCGTTTTGCGGTATCTCGGTGGTAATTTTCGCCACTTCTTCCCCGTTTGCACGGACGATTACGTCATATTCCGTATACGTTTTGACGGGATTTTTTATAGTCGCTTTGGGTAAGCGCACGATTTCCCCCGCCGTATATTCGCTTTCAAGAACGGCAGAATATTCAAATTCCGAAGGAATTCTCTTTGCATAGGAATAAAGATACTTGACCGTTCCGTCGGGATAAACGATTTCGTACGTTCCCGTCGTTTTCACCAAAAACGTACCGCCGCTCACTTCTGCCCGATTTCCGTTCGGTTCTTTGACGATCACGCCTTCGGTATAATTATCCACCGTATACATTTCCAACACGAGGGTATACTCTCCGCCTTGCCGCGCGGAAACATTTTGATCCTGCGCGAAAATGACGGTTGCCGAAACGCTGCATATCAACGTCAGTGAAAGCAAGGCGAGTATAATTTTCTTTTTCATTTCTTTTTCTCCTTTTTAACGGGACGGAATTCGCTTTTCACGACAAAAATGATAGGACCGATAAACATTGCCAGCATGATGGCTACCGCGAGTACGGGGATCAGCATGGAATAATCGAACCCGTTTACCGCAACTTTATAGGAAAACTCCTGCACCACGGTGTTATCGGAAGAATCACGCACCGTGAATACCAGGCGGTAATCCCCCTTTACGTCGAACAACACCTGTCCGTTTTCCTGTACGGCGGCGGTGTAAGGCGCGTCCTCATACCATACGCGAAGCGTGTAAATCAATTTTTCTCCGCTGTCCATATTGTCGGAATACTCCACTTTAAAGGAAGTGGTATCCCCCACAAAGTAAGTTTCTTCCAGCCCGCTGATATTCAAAACGGGCGCGATGCTATCTTTTACCGTTACCGAAGTCATCAACGAATCTTCCGGCGTTCCTCCGACGAGCTCGTAAATAAAGGTAAAACTACCCGTATACCCCATTTTGAACTTACCCACTGCCACGTCTTCGTAAAGGGGGTGCGCAAGGTCGGACGTTCTAAAAATACTCACGAGATATTCCTCGCCCGCCGCCCCGCTTTCTACCGCGGGAATTTCTATCATTCCGTTTTCGTCGACATTCAGTGTATACGATTCGTTCAAAGTCGGTGAAGTTTCCGCGCTTACCGTTATGTAAGTGCCCCCGACTAAAAGCAGACATACCGCAAATAAAATAATCAGTTTTTTCATCCTTTTAACCCACCGACCGTAAATTTAGCGGCAATCAGATCGTGCGTGATGAAATAAAGAATTGCCGAAGGAATGGAAACGATGACGAATCCCGCAAGCACGGTAGGCATACCCACGCCGAGCGACGACGCGCGCTGCTGGAACATATACATTCCGTAAGCGAGGTTAGGATAGCTGGGCAACCAGATCAAAAATGTTCCGTAATCGTTCCATACGCCGAAAAACGCCAGCACGTAAAACATGACGAAAGTAGGCAAGATCATCGGGAAAAAGATTTGCAGATACGTTCTGAAATGCCCCGCTCCGTCCAAAAACGCCGCTTCCGAATAATCGGACGGAATATTTTTATAAGCAGCCAAAAACATCAAAAACTGCAAACCGGAAAACGAACCGCCGCTGCCGACCAATATCATCATAAACATATTGTCATAAATGCCCAGCGTATTGTAAACTTTCATCGTCGCGGGCAATGTTCCCATAATGGGGATTATCATCAACAAAATGCCATACGCCACGATGAATTCCGTAAACACCGTTTTGTATTTCGCACAAACGTATGCCATGGAACAGGTAAAAAACAAACCGAAAAGCGGCTGCATAACGGCATATAACAGCGACCACAAAAACATATCGACGATATTGTAAATCACTCGTCCCCGCGAAGTATAAACTTCCAGCGTCAGCATGTTCCAAATGTCTTTATAAGGTTCTAAAGTAAACTTTTCCGGCCATTGAAAGGTGTGAAGAATAAAATCGTCATATTCTTTCATCGAACCTAAAATCATCCAAAATAGCGGAACGAGCAGCGTAAAACACAAAATGAAAATCAACGTCACGATAATGACCTTAAATAGCGCCTCCGCCCAGTTTCCGCTGTTCGTCACAAAAGGAAACGCTTTTTTCAGCTTAAAATTGCTCTGTTTCATTTCTTTCTCCCTCACATATCCGTACTCGGTCCGTATTTATTGAACAGATGCCGTAATATCATCGTCGTCGGCGCGACGACCGCGGTCATCATCAAACCGCCGGCGGCAAGCAGCGGGTAAGATTCATACGTCGTTGCCGTCTTTACGCAGGACAAATAATAATACCCCATCGTATAAGCTTGTAAAGGTGCATCATACATATAAAATTCCAAAATCGGTCCCGTCTGTGTAAGTATTCCAGCATATCCCAATACCAACGTAGTGGAAAGCGTGGGAAAAATCATAGGCAAAATAATGTACCATAATTCTTTGAACATATTGTTTAGTCCGTCGATCTGCGCGCTTTCAAACAATTCGTCGGGAATTTCCTTCATGGCGTTGGGATAGATCATCAAAGACATTGCAAACGAACTCCAAATCATATAAAAGATGATCGTGCCGAAAAGATATCGTTCGTCATATAAAAGATTCGGAAAATTTTCGATATGGAAAATTTCGTTCATAATAGACGGCAGCGCCGATTCCACAAACTTTCTGAAAACCAGACACATCGTAAATCCGGAAATGATCATGGGCAACATGATGATCGCCATTGCAACTTTTTTTCCGCGGAATTTTTTGAAAAGCGCATAGGAAAAGAATATATACAGCGGCATACTGATGACCAGATTCAAAATGTACATTTTCAAAGAGTTGATCAGAGAAGTATAAAGATACGATCCCCCGCTGACAAGTTCTTGCAAGTACGCCTTGAAATTATCAAACAGCACCCATGTGTAATTGCCCGTAACGTTATAATCTTTGAACGCTAAGGTATAATATTCCCAGTTGATCGACCAACTGAGCACTTGCCCGACCAGCAGCGGCCAGGCAAATACACAGATGATAAACATGTTCCTACTAAACTTTTTACTGATTACAATATCGTGCAGTTTTTTCATACAACCCTTTTTTCATCCGTTTTTTTACAGATAATATCCGTAATTTCTCGCATTTTCCACATAAAGCGCCCAGTCAAAGTCCGCAATATAAGTGGAAAGTCCTTTGAACGCCGCTTCGTAACTTTTGGATTGCTGCATACTGTGAATGGCGGTGTTATATTGTATATTGTTAATTTTTGAAACGAAATGCCCCGCTGTCTTCAGACCGCCGAGATTGACGAACGGACTTGCCGCATCCGCAACCATCGGACGGATAATGGCGATGTTTTCGGTATCGGCGTAAATATCCCAAACCGTTCTGGAAAAAGGCGTCATTTGCGCTTTATCTTCGTCGGTGAGTTCGTATTTATACGCTCTCATTACCCCCGTTTCTCTGGTAAAGAAACGCAAATTTTCATCGGTAAGCGTATACGCGATAAAATCCTTTACCGCGGCAACTTTTTCCCTATCGGCAGACTTCGGAACGATGATGCTGCCCGAATCCATGCAGGAAAACACCGTGCCGTGGCCATTCCCGTCAATACCGACCTGTCCGTCAAAATTCGGGTAGAGCATATACCTATAATCACGCTTGCCGAATCCCCTCGTTTCTTTATCTTCGGGATTTTTCTCGATAGAAGTAAACACGGGGCGCGCTTCGTTTTCCCACCAGATGCCGTCAAAAAGCATGGCAGTTAGCGGCGCGGTATCCTCTTCTCTGTAACCCAAAAGAAATCTTCCCTGCGTTTCGGTATGGTTTGTCGAACCCTGTTCGGAACTCGGATTCACGTTTGCGCTGACGAGAAGATTTTCTCCCGCGAATTTATAAGCCTGATACAAAGCTTCCATCTGATAAAACTCATACCCTGTATCTACTTTAATGACTTTACTGCGAGTTGTACCGTCATCGTTATGAAGTTCGATCTCCATATCGCCGCTGTCGCGGTATGTAAACGCATTGAAAGCGTCAATCCCGGCATATTGAAAAGCTGTTGCCCAGATCATACTGTCAATATATTCTTTATTCGCTGCCGACCAGATGAACGCACGTTTGTTATCGACTTTCACGATCTTGTTGATCATATCGTTCCATTCCGCTACAGTCGTCGGCTGCCCGTCGTCATACGTTCCGTATACGCCGTCTTTACCCGCCGTAAGCAGTTTATCGCCCGAATCGTAATAATCGTAATCGCCCGTCACGATTAGGGTGTTGCCGACCTGCTGCGTCTGAATTCCGTCTTCCAACGCGTCCGCCGCCGCAGACGCGGGCGCAAGATTCAGCCAGCCCATTTCCAGAAACGTATCGTGATCGTATACCCAACCGGCAAGAGAGTCGGCATACGGCAGAGCGTAATACCCTTCACCGAAACGGGAGGCGACTTCGTCCCACTGCTTTCTGTAATCTTCCGTACGCCCGAGCTTATCTCCTATCGTTCCGTTACCTTCCCCGTCTACTTCCATTTCGAGTATGTCGGAGAGATCTTCCAGCTTGTTAGAATATTTCAGCGATGTTTCTATGCCGACAAGGAAGTATGCGGCGGGCGATGTAGCGGTTTCGCCCGCCTCGACGCGGGATACCACGTCGGACGTCTTTTCGGGTATGATTTCGATTTTATATTTTTCGTTTTCGGAAGACCATTTTTCAGCCAGCGTTTCCACCCATTCCGTTCCGGTACCGCCGTCGTATACGGAAATAAAGATGATTTGTTTTCCGTCGTCGTTGGAATCGACCACCTTACCGCACGCGCCGAACAGCAACGTGCATGCCAACACCAAAGCGATCAGCATACAACCTGCTTTTTTTCTGAATTTCATAATATTTACCTCTCTTTTATTTTCAATAAATCAACGTGAGTTCCAAAACGTGACAGTTTCCGCTGCCCACCGCGGTATCACCGCCGTGCACGAAATAGCAAAGGGTTCCGCCGCCGTTTACCAAAAAGTTTACCGTATGTTCCGTCTGCGGTTGCGTTGTTATGACCGCCGAAGCGCCGCCGCCGAGCGACGCGCCGCCGTCCACGCTCGCGCCGAGCTGGATTTGCTGCATCACGTCGGTGGAAGTCTTTACTTCTACCATAAAGCAGCCTTCCAGCGAAACCTTTTCAAAAGCGATCCTGCACCAGTTCCAAGAATCGAAACGGAAATATTCCAATCCTTCATCGTTGTGGTATTCTCCCGCACGTCCGCCGTCAACGTCCTTGTACCCCAAATCTGCAAGCGGAACTTTTTTTGCCCAACGAGCCGTAAGATCGGCGCTTTCCGTCAATTCCGAAAGAGAATTCACTTTTACGCCCTTATTGAACCACCCGTAAAAATCATACCCTGCCCTTTCGGCGGTTATCAATTCGGGCACGGCTCCTTCGGGGTCGAACACAACGCTCAATTCGTCGTCGCTCTCCCCTCCGTTCAAAAGATAATTGACCTTGATGCCCTGCTGCGTACGGGTCGCCTGCACATCTGCGATATAGAACTCATACCCCGCAGCCAGAATTGCGAAATCGTATTCGCCCGTAAGCGGGAATTCCACCTGCGTCCACGCACCCACTACGCTGCCCGCGTCGTGCAATTTATCCCACTGGTAAGCCGTTCCGTCGGACGGCGCGAAATACAAAGTGCACTGGCCGTTGTACTCGCTGCCTTCGGGAATATAATATTTGAAAGAAATCGTGTCGTTGGAAAGTCCGAGATACTCTCTCGAAATATAGAACGCGCGGTTGTCGCCTTCCTGTGCGGCGGTATTGTTGATGAAATGATATCCGGCATACCGCACACCGTTGTTATCCGCCGTTTCACCAACCATTTCCACGGCGTTCGCCTCACTCATTTTGCCGATGGCATTGTAAAGCGGATCATCTACGGGCGCCACATAGGAAAAGTGAACGTCGCTGACGTACCAGCTTTTCGATTCGCACATCAAGGAAACGGAATAGCCTTCCAGTTCTGCCCTATCGAGAGGCACCGCCACGTCGAACCATTTGCCCACGCCGCTCGTTCCGTAATAGACTTTATCCCAGTTCATCACCTGTCTGTCGCTGTCCCACCGCGCCACGTATACGGAATCGTTTTCAAAGCGGTTATCGGCGTCATCGGGCACGAAATAGCTGAAATTCAGCGTGTTGTAGCCGTTGGATATAGCGTTTTCGACATATTCGACCGGAAGGCCGAACGTCCTCTCGTCGCCGCGGCCGAGGTATTCGTTATTGATGAATTTTATCGCAGATTTCGTTACCCCGTAATTATCGGTAACCGCCCCGAAAAACTCCACTTCGTTTATCAGGCTTTGCTTTTGCCACCTGGAAACGAACTGTTCGGACAAAGCAGCGTCGAAAATCGCATTATAATTTTCTTCGGACACCGTTTTCACACGGTACGTTTGAAAAGCGAACACTTCCTCGTTACGGATCACTTCAATAGTGAAATCGAGGTCGCCTTCTTTTGGAGCAGAAACGCGTACTGCCGATTCCGTCACTTCCAAAGGCACTTCTTCGTCTCCCATTTTTGCTACGTAACGGAAAGAAAAGTTCTGAAATTCTTTTAACTTTTCAGCTACGGGAAAATCAAATTTTTGCGTAAAAATGTAATTTTCGGCTACTTCCGGCAAAACGTACTGCGGGTCTTTTTCGTCCGTCTGCGCGATTTGCAAGGTCATTTCTTCCCCCGTTTCGAAAACCAGGGTGAAACTGAGCGTTCCCGCGCCGAATTCCGCATAGGAGTCCACCAAAAATATCAAATGCCCGTTCTTCGACTTATACAAATCGGAAGAAAGCGTTTCCCCGCCGAATTTAACCTGTTTCAGCACATAGTCGCCCATGCTGACGGCATAGGGCGCATCGGCAACGTCGCTTGTTACCGAAAGCTGCGGCAATTTCCGCTCGGTATTCTTCTTTTCTCCGCAACCGAGGGCGAAACATACCACAAAAACAACCGCGAAAGACAACAGTATCAAAAATATTTTGCTATTACCTTTTCTCATTTTCTACTCCCGCACAATCATTTTCTTACAATTATAGCATATCACAACCGCCACGTGTAATTCTTGTCGCTTTCCATTTTAAATTTGCGATTTTGTTCACAAAAAATAAAAAACCGAGGGAATTATTCCCCCGGTTTTTCTTCACAATTATTTATACAATCACTTGTATTTGTTTGACATAAACCATCATGCACCCCGAATCCACATACAATTCCAGCCAACCGACACTTGAATTTATCCCGTTAATCCATTTCTCTTCCCATGCGGAAAAATTCAGAGAAACTTCACCCGCTCCAATGTCCGTTCCGTTCGTCGTAGCTCCCACGCGCATTGCCCCCGCTTCCGAAGTCTGCAATAATACGTTGACCTGCAAATAGTCGGCAAAACGTACGTTTTCAAAACACAGTCGAGCCCAGCCTTCGGAATTGATTTCAAAATAGTTTTGCGCCGCATTGTAGCTGCCCGTTCTGTTATCAGGCGAAACGTAGCCAAGAGCATTCAAATCAAGATTGTACTGCCAGCGCGCTTTCAGCGTAGTATTTTCCGTGAGAAGCGACAAATCGCTCACCTGCACGCCGCCGTCGAACCAACCCAAAAACTGCGCGTTTTCACGGGTTGCCGTAATGAAAGAAACCTGTTCACCCTGCATGAAAGTCTGCGTAAGGCTTTGCTCGCTCGTTCCGCCGTTCAAATCGTAAGTTACGGTAATTTCCTTTTTCTCGCCCGGCAATTTTAATAGCGTGACGTTTGCCAAGAAAAAATCGGTAGTGGTATCAACCAAAAATCCTAACGTACCCGCGGTTGCCTGAAAATATCCGTGATAATATTTATACGGAGGAACGTCATGCGCAGCATATACGGAATATTTTCCGTTTTCAGGTGAAACCTGATCAATACCCGCAACGATATTTCCGTCGTAATGTTCACCCGACGAAACATCAAAGAATACTGCGAGATAACCATTGAAATTCACCGAAGGAAAGCTGAAATTCGCCCATGTTTCCGTGGCTACGTAAAAACTCTTATATCTTACGGTTTCGGTTCCGAAAACCTGCGTATAACGATTTCCGCCGTAAAAAGTTGCTTGCAAAGTATCCACATCTACGTTGGTAGCTTCCATGCCTACGGAAACAACATAGCTTTGCGAGCCACATTCTACGCCGTTACGCACGACGGTAACGGTGTAATTATAAATACCCGCCTGTTCAGCGTTAAATTTCACTTGATCGCCGTCAACCGTCCCCGTATACGTTACGGAAATATCGTCCTCTACGCTTGCAAACACTTCTTTGACCAGCGTATATTCGCATTCGAATCCGTATTGTTCGCTGTTGTTCTGCACCGCGGGGAACGAGATTTCTCCCGTCGACTTATAATAATCTGAAGATGTGAACTCCGGATATATGATCTGAGGCTCAGGAATTTCCTCAACCTTCACGGAAACATTTTTTACGGTACTTCCGACTTGAACCGTTACATTACAAGCCCCAATTCCCACCGCCGTTATTTTACCGTTTTCGTCTACCGTAGCGACTGCTTCGTCATCGCTTTTGAAAACAGCTTTCAACTCCGCGGGCGTAACCGATACCGTTAAATCGACTGTTTCGTCAGTAAACAATTTCACTTCCGTTTCCGCAACAGTCAAATTTTTAAGAGCTCCGTCTACATAAGCAAGCAATTCGATTTCATTTATATCGCCTGAGGCAAGAGCATAACTTGCCACTTGTCCGACAGAACGCTTTACTGTTTCCGAAGAATAAACATAATCTTCCCCGTTCTTTATATACGCGCGAACGGCAATCACGGTACCGTAGTCTTGTTCAGGGATAGCATACAAAACCGTACTGAATTTTTTATATCCTTCCCGATCAGAAACCGCACGCCAAACTTCCGACTTTTTATTTATCGCTCCGTCAGTTGTTGCGGTAAGTTCTTCTTCACCGAGCATTTTCTCGGGAATCAACAACATCCCGTATTCAGCAGATGTATTTTCACTTACAAAAGATTCTTCGACGTACGCCGAGAAACGCAACCCCGATAAATCTTCCGTATCGCTTTGATCTTTGTATCGTACCGACGCTCCGCCTTCCATTATGATCGAGGCAACGTCATCTGTAGCTTTCGCTTGAAAAACGAATACTCCCGCACTAACACAAACAAGTAGGATAAAAAACAATGTGCAAATAAATAATTTTTTGCTGCTTGCCTTCATATCCATTCCTCCGTATCCCACTTGACATAATTTTCCGACGCTGTCATGATATCTGCCGCCGCAATCTTCATTACTTCCGCCCGCGGTGCAAAATAACATTTTTTTAGCAACATTTGCCCCTCCTTATCAAAAAAAATTTTTTATTTCTGATTTTATTTTACTATTCATACCTCCTCATTTCTTGTTTTTATTTCCGCAAAACTTGTTATTTTTCACATAATATTATGCAATAATCCCACGCTTTTAACGTTTTCGGCTTTAATTTCACACAGTTTTCCGCTCGAATAATCTCCATTTTTTGCAACAGTCCTTTTTCGTCAATCGCAAAGAAATTTTTATAACTTCCCCGCACTTCCAACGTGAAATTATCCGCCTCATCAATGCTGACGTTGGTTACCGATATCAAACGGTGCCCGGCATCACGGCACGTTACGGCAAAGCGTTGATTTCCGTAACATACGGCAGGAAGCGTTTTCCCGAGATAATCAAAAACATTTTGCAACTGTTTCTGCTTTTCCCGCGTTTTGAAAAATTCGGGAAAACAGTATCCCATTACGCACACTCTTCCGCCGAGTTCGTTTTCATAAACCGCAGCACAACACCCCATATCTTCATGCTTGATGTTTTCCAGTCGGCTCAATTCCTCCGCGCCGCGCGTTTCATAAACGGAAACGGCTTTTTCACCGAACCAAAAACTCGTAAATATATCGCGCACATAACCTGCAGTCTGACCGTTCAGCGGGTGCGATGTATGCCGTTCCGTCATACCGTTCGTAAAAGTCTTTTTAGTTACTATTCCGCAATAACGCGCCAAACCGCGCTTTTCAACCGCAGCAAATGCGTCGCCGTCCAAAAACAATCCCCCTTTCAAATAAGAAAGCAGTTTTTCATCGCTCAGCTTGTTCACATCGCTTTCTCCGCACAAAACGATTGTCGACGCGCCGTCTTCCGAAAAAGCCAAAGGGATACCAAGCTCGCCAAAGTTAAGGCATGCTTGCTGATTGCCGAAAATCCCGATATTTTTTCCGTTTTCGGCATATTCGCAAATTTTATCCCACTGTTTTACGCGGGAGCGCACCGTGTCCGTCAACCGCGGATAATCGTAACTAAGCATAGCATTATATAAAACGCCGTTACAACCGCTCATCAGCGCAAGCATGCATTCCAAACGGATCATCGTCTGCGATTTTGCAAATTCCTGATAAGGAAAATTTTCAAATTCATATTGAATATCGCGTATATTTGCGGGCAAAAGCATATTCTGCTTTCCCACTTCAAAAATCTTTCTCAAAACATCGGTCGGTTTTTCGTCATGATAAAACCCGCCGCCCGGACGCGCCATTTTTGCTTTAAACTTTTCAAGCCAAACGGTTTCCGTCCAGTTGGGACTGGTCATAAACCCTATATTGATATTTTCATTTACTCCGTGCACGCTCTTTTCTATTCTTTCCGCAAGATCGGTAAATTTATCTCTTCTGAAACAATCGAAAGCATCGCTGACTTTTTTATCCGAAGCGATTGCCTTGACAAGACTTTCCCGATTAAAATTTTTTCCTGCCGACGTGGAAAAATCAGCCAAACATTTCGAGCAGAAACAAGGATTGGTCACGCCGTGCCATACGATGCGAAAATCGTCGTCTATCCATATAAAATCAGGCGCGCTTTCCGCCAAAATTTTATATCTTTCCTCTATATAAGCAAGATACTCTGCATTGTTGATACAAAGACAGGACTTCGATACCTGACCGTCATCGCCTACCATCGTTTGAAAAGGCGGCTTTGGCAAAACATCATAGCTTTCGTCTAAATGTCCGATTGTGGCAAGCACGTTAATCCCTACGCTTTTTACGCCCGCAGCACGATATTTTTCCATTCTGTCTTTTAATACGCGCGCGACTTCTTTTTGCTGAGAAAGCTCCCAATATCCATGATGCGAATACTCAACGAAAAGCGTCAACTCGTCGATAACGTCGATGTTTTCTTTGACGAAAGCGAGATTTTCTTCAAACTGCTTGTCGTCGAAATATCTGTTATACCCCAACCTGAATGCGTTTTTCATATCATTTTTCCTTTTTTTCTTTTAATACCAAAAGCTGAGCCTTGTAATCACCCTGCGCAAATTCCGGCGTAAACCCTCTGTTCATTAAATCCGCTCCGCTGAAACTTACTCCGCTTCCGTTTACAAAATAAATCGAGTCCTCTTTCAACCCCTGCAACCTGACAGCTTTTTCGATCACATTCGGCACGCTGAGCTGTTTTACGAACAATACCGCGCTTTCGCTTTTATCTTTCGATACAGCCTGAAAAGAAAACACGTTCCCGTCGCTTAAACGGTAGAAATCGCCCTGCAGCGTGATTTCTTTTATTTGTTTATAAAATTCGATTTGCGTTTTGATTTTTTCGCGTTCCGGTTCTTTTGCGAGATCCAGTTCGTAACCGAACACCCCGAAACACGCCACCGCAAACCGCGTATCCATATCGCACACACGCCCCGTTTGATGATTTGGCGTTATGGTTACATGCGCAGACATACAAGACAACGGATACGCAAAAGAAGTTCCGTTTTGTATTTTTAATCTTTCAACGGCATCGGTATCGTCGCTTGTCCATATCTGCGGAAAATAACAAAGCATTCCCAAATCGAAACGCCCACCGCCGCCGCTGCAGCCTTCAAAAAGGACATCGGGATATTTTTTGAAAATTCGATTGAGCACGGAATATAATCCGAGCGTATATTCATGACAATAGCCCTTTCTCGGCACATCGGAAAGATAGCGGTTCATATCCCATTTCACATAAGAAATTTTCCCGCCGACGAGATACCGATCGAAAACGGAAACGATAAAGTCCTGCACGTCGCTTCTCGTCAGATCAAGCACCAGCTGGCACCTACCCTTGGAAGGCGTCAAATTATCCGTAACGATTGCCCAATCGGGATGAGCGCGGAACAAATCGCTGTCTTCCGAAATCATTTCCGGTTCAAACCATAACCCGAATTTCATGCCTTTTTCAAGCACCTTATCCGCAATGCCGTCTATGCCTTTCGGAAGTTTTTTAAGGTGCGGCGTCCAATCGCCGAGGCTGCAATTATCCAGATCCCGTTTGCCGAACCAACCGTCGTCCAACACAAAAAGTTCAATGCCCAGCTCTTTTGCCATGCGCGCTATTTCGAGCAGTTTTTCTTCCGTAAAGGAAAAATAAGTGGCTTCCCAGTTGTTGATAAGCACGGGACGTTCCTTTTTAGCCCATTTTGCGGGAATAATATATTCATTGATAAAATCATGGAAGTTACGGCTCATTTTGCCAAAACCTTGTGCCGAATACGTCAAAACGGCTTCGGGCGTTTCAAACTTTTCGCCTTTATTCAGCTTTTTACGGAAATTGAACGGATTGATACCGTTTAACGCGCGCACGCCGCCGAATCTGTCCGTTTCGATTTTTGCCGCATGACTTCCGCTGTATATCAAATTTACTCCTATAACCTCTCCGCATGTCTCCGTCGCGCCGTTCTTGTAAAGCGCAAAAAACGGATTTAAATTGTGCCCGCTCGTACCGCGCGCCTCGCCGATTTCAAAAATACCGTATCCGAGCTTTTGATGCTGCACGTGCCGTTCGCGCGCCCACGCCCCCGCAAGATAACAAACGTTATCGTATTCCGGCGAAAGTGAAAGCGATTGTGAAAAAGCCGTATCGATGAGAATATCTTCCCCATCGGCAAAAATTGCGGCATTTTTGACGATTACGTCACAATCTTCGTAAACGGCATACATAAGCTCGATTCTGATCGGCGCATTTTTACATTTTAGAGTAATGATAAGACTTTCCCCGCCGCTGCGCGCGCAAGGCATTATCTCGAGCGATCTTTTTTTGTCTAATATCTTATAATCAGAATATTCAAAGTCCGTTACGCAACTCCCGTCGGGAAGTTCGCAGGAAAATGCGGGCGTACGAAAATCGGTATGCCCGAAAGTCGGATATTCGATATTTTTACCTTCATCGCTCTTTTCATTTTTTTCCACACAAAAAAAAGAGCACACGTGCGAGCGATTCGGAATATAATCGTTGATTTTTGCGCCGTAATAATTTTGCACCAACTTGTTTTCCGCATCGATTTCCAGAATGTACTGCGTGTTTTTAGTTTCCAGAATAAAATAATTTTCTGTTTTTCTGATCATATTGTCCTCTCCCGTTCCGTTAATAATTTATCACATCGTAAAACGACATTCAACCTTTATTTCGACCGCATATTTGCTACTTTGTTCACTATCGGCAAAGCCTGTTCGATTTTTTATACCGCCGAATTTTTATTTGGCTGTAATTGTATTATAAAACAAAACGCTTTCTAAATCAAAGAAAATCTTGCAAATTTACTTGACTTTACGTTTTTCTCTGTTGCATCCGATTTTTATAAAGAATACCGAAATTGTCAATAAAGTGAATAATATAACCGTTTTGCGCAATAAACTTAAAAAAATAATAAACAGTATATGAAAAAACTCCATATACTGTTTATTTTTAAACGATCTTCAGCAGAGCGCCCATAAAAAGGAATAATATTTTCACAAAATTGAAATAAAAAGGACAAAAACAGTTTGTATTCTATAAAGTCGCCGAAAGGCAATTTTCAAATACCTTTGCTATTTAAAGAATACTTTATTTTTCCACTACTAAAGCGATCTCGGAAATTGCACTGTTTCCCGAAAATACAACTTCAATTTCCTGTGCGCGACATGGCGCTTCGATAAAAATCCATCCTAAATCTTTTAGCCATTGATCTTCGAATCGCGCAGAAAAACACTTTCCCCACTTAGGGAGTTCGCGCGAAAAAGAACCGACTTTCTTTCCCTGCGACTTTATCGTACATCCGCCCCATTCGGAATTTTTAAAAGAAGAATCCCCTGTATAAGCCGCACCGTAAGGGTCTACACCGTAAACAAATTTCACTTCGGGATCAATGCGCAATCTTACGCCCGCAATTTTAATTTCTTCCGCCGTCCGCAGCGTTATTTTATCTCCTTTTTTCAAACCAACTGCCGTGGAAACATCGCGGTCGCATAAATTAGGTTCTTCTTTTCCGTTCAAAAACACCCCGCATTCCGCATCGCGAACAGAATTCGCGCCATACATAACAGAACGGTTCAACACGATTTCTTTATCTTTCAAAAGCTTTCCCGCAGCATAATCTACAGGCGTAAGTACGACTTCTTTTTCATATACTTCCACGTTATACCCCAGCGCGGTTGTCTGTTCTGTATTGTAAAGGTCGTTATATTGAAATGACGGAAGATCGATAAGCGTTCCATACCCCGTATTAAATACAGCGTCGTAACCGATATACCCGTTATGGAGATGTCCCGAAAACACGATAGTCTGCGGATAATTCGATAAAATTTTTTGTATACGCTCGGTCTGCGCTCCGAGCCCCCACTTCCACGAACGGTCGATAGTATTATCGAAAGGCTGGTGGCAAACGACGAAAATGGGCTTATCTGTTTCGGCGTTTTCCTGCAATGCGCTTTCAAACCACGCAAGCTGTTCTTCCGAAATATACGCCTTTCCACTGCCGTCAACCCAGTTTTCGGAATTGAGCACAATAAAATGATACCCGTTGACCCAACGATCGTAATATGTTTTTTCAAGCGGACTTCCTTGCAAAACATTTCCTACATAACGGCGGTACCTTTCGCTGCGTTCGGGGAACATATCCGCACCTATCCGCCCTTCGGGACTAAATTCGTATTCGTGATTTCCGAGTGCAACGATGGCATTTTTTGCCGTATTCAATTCGGTAAGATCCGCAAAAAAATCGGCATATTGATCTTCCGTTCCCCATACCGTAAAATCGCCCGCCACGACCATCGCGTCGCTTTCGGGAAAATGTTCCGCATTATACTGACAAACAGAACGGAATTTTTCCTTCATGGCCGGATTGTGCGCCGTATTATAATGTATATCGGAAACGATTTGAAAATTCATCAATGCCTCACCTCTTTTCTTTTCACACCCGCCATAGACCGGAAGCATAAAAAATGCCGCGGCCAAAGCAATCGAGCTTATAATTTTTTTCATTTTTTCCTCTCCGAAAGGATTAAAAAGTATTTATAAAATTTTTTGCAAATTCCTTTTTCGCCTTTGCTCCGTCAAGACGCACAGCTTCCAGTACCGCGCCGAGAACCGCAGGGTAATCTGCGACAAAAAATTTGCAGTCGGGAAGTTTTGCGGAAAGCATGGAAAAAAGCGGCCCGCTCTTAAAAAGTCCTCCGATCAAAGCGGCGCAACCACTTTGCAAAGAGGATACGCGAAATCCCGTTATTACAAGTTCCGCAATATAATCGGCGGTTTCGTCTAAAACGGAAGCGCAAATTTCATCGCCCGATTCATATCCTTCGAAAACATACTTTGCAAAAGAAGAAATCTCTTCTACGGACAATTCGTAAATCTTTGAAAGATTTTCAGGAAAAACACCGTATTTTTCCGCGACGATCGCACTTAAACAAGTCGGCGCGCCCCTGCCGTCCGATGCACGAAGAACCTTATCGAGCGCCCGTACGGCGATGGCATAACCGCTTCCGCCGCGATCGAGCCGCCAGCCGCCCCCTCCCACTCGGTAATATTCGTTTAGTTTGCGCACAAAACAAGCAGACCCCGTACCGCCTATTACCGCAAGACCGTCTTCAAAACCGAAAGCGACGTTTAACGCGTTGACGATGTCCGACCCGACAAATAATTTAAGCTTTTCATTTTCGGGCATTAACGCCGCGATTTCCGCTTTATAATTTCCGCTTGCCACGCCGGCAATACCTGCATAAGCAGTGCAGTTCGCTTTTGACGGTAATTTTAAAAGCAACGAGGAAATCCCTTCCTGCAAAATATCGACGCAATGTTTTACGCCGACGTTTACGGGATTAGAACAACCTAATTTGATTTGCGAAAGAACTTTTCCGTCTTCGCAGCACAACGCAAACTGTGTTTTTGTGCCGCCTCCGTCCACGCCGATAAAAAATTTTTCCATATCTCTCCCGTCCGAAACATACATTTTTTGTCACGATGTTATTATATCATAACATACGGCGAAAAATAAACTTTTCAATAAACGGCTGCAAGAATTCTTGCAGCCGTTTATCCTGCTTATAAATATGTGATCACGCTAAGACCGCCGCAACCGTGCAACCGTTTCTGAGAGCAACGGTAAAGGAAGTGCCTTCCACCGCAACGTTCCACACGCCGCCGTCAAAAGTTTCCGCATTGAAACCTGCTTCTATCAACCCCGCCTTATCGGTTGCGAGGTAGCTGTTTTTAACTGCGGTTTCCTCCGTAGCCTCACCGGAAAACCTTCCGCATATCCGAATGGTTTCGGCGTCCTGCTTTACAGACCAGCAATTTTCCACCGTTCCCGCGCTGAGATCGCCGACGATTGCGCCTACGTTATAACCCGCCGAAACGTGATCGGGTATAATGGAATGTACTTTAACTTCGGTATAACAGTTTTTGACGCTGCCCCCGTTTTCCTGAAAACCGACGATCGCGCCGCCGCATTTTGTATCGCTTTCGGGATTAACCATATCGACGATAGCCATACAGTTTTCAATCGTGCCGCCGTTGAGCGCAGCGATTGCGCCGCCGGAAGAACGGATATTGAAAATATGCGGTTTCCCATCGATCTGGTAATTTTCCGTCTTGACGCACAGATTACGAACGATACCGCGGTTATAGCCGAACACGCCCATGTTATATGTGCCGCTCATGCGGAAATTAGAAATCGTATAGCCGTTGCCGTCAAACACACCTTTGAAAGAACCGTTCCATTTACTGCCGTCGTTTTGCGTGACGATTGCTTTTTCATATATTTTTGTAAGAGCAATATCGTTCGTCATCAAATAATTACCGGAAAGATTTTCCGTTGCGTCGTCAATGGCTTCGAGATCCGCTTCCGTAGAAACGGGCGAATAAACTTCGATTTTGAAAGAAGCGACCACCACGTCGTTTACGCTGACTTCCACGCTTGCCGTTCCGCCTAAAGAATCGAGAGCCGTAACTTTGACTTTATTGCCCGCCGCCTCGGCAGAGATCAGTTCAGGGGTAGAAGTAGATACGCTGAAAGTCACGTTTTCCCTATTGAAATTAAGCTCAATTTCCTGCGTATTGTTATACCCCGCAACCGCTTTGCTCACCATTGCGGTATAATCGCCGACTTCACAGGTCACCTCGCCCTGATCCAGCTTGAAGCGAAAACCCTTGTTCATTTGCACGGTATAATTATCGCCGTCCACGGCAATGTTCCAAACGTCCCCGTTTAATTTATCCGGCCCGAACCCTGCGGCGATCAGATCCGCTTTACTCGTTTTTAAAACGTTGCCGATCTCTTCGCCCTTTTCTTTATAACCTACGGGTTGGATCAGCTCGTTATCCACTTTCAGTCCCCAGCAGTTTTCCAAAGTTCCGTCGTAAAAAGTTCCCAGGAAAGCACCGCCTTTATTGTTTTTAGTCGCTTCATGATTCGGAATAATGGTACTGATTCCGTTTACTTCCACATAACAATTCCTTAAAATTCCTTTCAATCCCATCGTTCCGACTATACCGCCGCTCGCTCTGCTCGGATTTTCGGTATTCGTTAATTTAACAACGGCCATGCAGTTTTCAACTATGCCTTCGTTATAAGCGACAACCGCACCGCTTGCCGTTCTCAATGAGTTGGTAAACACAGTGCCCGTGCCCCAAGAATAAGATTCCGTTTCCACACGCAGATTACGTACCGTTCCGGTATTGTAACCGATGATACCCATGTTCCAAGTTCCGTTGCCTTTCGTGCCAGCGTCAACTTCTCCCATTCTGAAATTAGAAATGGTGTAGCCGTTGCCGTCAAACACGCCGCTGAAAGTTTTTGACCATTTTTCGTCTTCGTTTTTCGTAACGAGAGAATATTCGTAAACATTTTCCAGCCTGATGTCATTCGTCATGAGATACCAGCACGTGAGCGCCTGATCGCTGTTGTTGATGGCAACGATATCTTCTTCGGAACTGACGGGGAAATATACGCCGATCACGACATACCCGACTTCGATATTTTCTACATAAAGGGAAATGATCGCTTCGCCGCCCAAGCAGCCTTCTTCCGCTTTGATCGTTGCATTGAGACCGTCGTATTCTACCGATGCGATCTTATCGTTGGAAGATACCCACTCTACTTTTAACGATTCGTCATAGGGCGTTACGCTTGCCGTGATTTGCTGGGTAAGATCATATTCGCCTACGGCTTTATTGAGCATAGCCGTATCGTAATCTCCGAAATCCGCTTCAAATTCCACATTGTTTGTGGTAACGACTTCCACTTCGCATTCCGCCGTAATTTCACTTTCCATGAATTGCGCCTTCACGGTAAGGGTGGCTTTGCCTGCGCCTACTGCGCTTATCAAGCCATCTTCGCTGACGGTAAATACATTCTCATCGTCCGAAACATAGGCAAAGGTAATATCGCTTTGCTCCTCGTCCTTATAAAAAAGTTTCGCGTCCGCGGAGGCTGTCTGCACGTCCTCATCGCAAAGCTTCAATACGGAAAGATTGAACTTTTCCGAAGAAAGCTCGATTTCCGCATCGAGTTTAACTTTTACCGAGATATAAGAGGTAGCCTCTTTTCCGCCAAACGCGGCCTTTACGGCAATACGCGTTTCGCCCGCCGCAACCGCCGTGATTTTACCGTTTGCCACGGTGGCAACCGCTTCATTTTCGCTGCTCCACGTAATGGAAGCCTGCACCACGCTTCCGCCCTGCGTAGCGGTAGCAACGACCGTGGTTTCTTCTCCGATTTTCATATCGATAGAAGTTTTGGAAACCGCGACGGAAAGCCCTTCGGTACTCGCCTTAACTGTCACTTCGCACTTGCCTACGGCGTCGCCCGCTTTCGCGGTGACAGTCGCCTTACCTGCCGCAACGGCGGTAACGGTGCCGTCTTTGACCGTAACGATTTTTTCGTCCGAAGAAGACCACTCCACTTTTTCGTCGGTGTCGGCGGTAATGGTTGCCGTTTGTCCGACAGTCAGCTGCAATTCGGTTTTATCGAGCTTTAAAGCAGGTTTTGCACACGCCGCGCACAGCGCAAGACAAAACACAAAAATAACGCTCAGCAAAGCCACTGCATACTTTTTTGTTTTCATCATTTATTTCCTCCGATATTTATTTCACGTTTTTGACGTGCATTTTCCACTTATCGCGGTACCGTTACGGAAATTTCTCCGTAAACGGTAACGCCGTTGATCGTCGCGCTCACAATAATTTGCGTTTTTCCCGCGCCGACGGCACTGATACGTCCGTCCTGAGTAACGGCAGCGACCGTTTCGTCGTTAGAATGATAGGAAAATTCCGCCGCGATGACATTCTTTTTATAAACTGCCTCCGCTTTAACCGTTACGGCTCTGCCCGTTTCTATTTCCAAAGTATTTTCACTGAGCCGCACTGACGGAATTTCGCCCGAATCGCGCACTTCCACCGCGCATTCCGCCTGCGCTTTTCCTACGATCGCCTTGATCACAGCCTTTCCAACGCCCTTTGCGGAAACCTTACCGTTTTCCACGACGGCAACGGTCAAATCGGAAGATTCCCATACGACTTCGCCTTCGACCCCTTCCACCGTAGCGGTGAGAACGCGTTCTTCAAAAAAATCGAGGACAATTTCCGATTCACTCAAAATAACCTTTGTTTCGTTCCCTTTTGCGCAGCCGTACAAACTTGTCGAAAATGCAGCGACGCATGCAATAACAGCAAACAAAGCGATCACTTTTTTTATGCTTGCACGTTTCATAAAATACCCCATTCCGACCACAGGAAGTTCAACGCGCCGTTGCGTTCCTTGTAGCGATCCATACCGAGCTTGGTGGCATCCAGCTTGAATTCCGATTTCATTTTGTAAAGCTGGTTCGACGTATATTTGCTGCCCTGAATTTCTATCAGTAGGTATCTGATACTTAAGCTTTCCAACTTAATTCTGTTTTCCAGCGTGCGATACAATGCGCTGTCGGTATTTTTCAAGTCTTCTATGCTGTCATACGCCTCGTCGATAATGTCCATCCAGTTATCCAAAACGCCTTTAGGGAAATATTTATCGTTTATGATATTCGCGTAAATTCCCCTGTCCATATCCGTTTCATCGCGCAGATACGCATAATGTAAGCGCATGCTGTCGAAAAGTTTTTTCATGGGTGCGCTTGCATTTTTGAAATAATTATCGAAAAAGTCTTGCGTCAGCGCATTCACATCCGCATCGACATCCCACGCCAAAGAGGAATTGAGATACATTTTCAAACGGCTGAACCCGGTAGACACTTTCGAGTTGAACTGTCCCTGATCGAAAATATAATACACGCCGGCATCCCTTGCCATTTTGTAAATACTCTGCATGGAGTCGAAGGAATTGAACATTCCCATATAATAATCGAAGTTCGTGGAATACGTCCATAAAAATATTCTGTCCGTCAGCACTTGCCATTGTTGCAAAGTATTGTACATATTGACGTTTGACTGAGAATACGCCGAAGAATTATAATCCGCACTGATGGGCGCATAGAAAACGCATACGTCCTCATCGAGAACGACTTCGCTGTCGATCGGTTCGTAACTCTTTGTCGACTCATTATACTTTGTCGGCGCTTTCTCCGTTGCATAATAAGCGAACATAATGATATTGATTTCCCTGCCGGGATCTGTTTCATTCAGCCATTCTCTGATGTCCTTTGCCACCTTATTGCAGAAAATGATCATAGATGCGGCGTCCGTGCCGTACTTCTTTTGCAGTTCCAGATTTTTTGCACTGTCGCTCCAATGCCGATTGTCCTGATGCGTGATCGTAATATTTTCCAGCGTGGGATTATCCAGAAGATACTGCTTTAAAACCTTTGTCAGTTCAAGGCGCATTTCGTCGTTGGTGTAATCGAGCTGCGTGGGCTCTGCACTTTCCCCGTTTCCGTAATAATACCAATCCCTATGATCTTTCGCGTAGGTAGACGGCGGAAGATAATTGAAAGAATTGTGCCAGAAATTTCCGCCGACGTTGATAAACATATCCTTATCGATCAACATTCCGCGGCGATATGCAAACGTAGGATCAAAAATCAATTCTCCGTAGTTTGCGCAAGCCAGATCGATATCGGGCTTTTTCAAAACGTGAAAATCTGCAAGCTTCAATTCGGTTACGTTTTTATCGATTTTAATTTCGTCTTTATGGTAGCACTCGTAATGAAAGTTAAGCCGCAAAAACTCATACACGGAAAACATTGTGCCCGTATCCTTGTTTCCTACAAGGAATACGGTGTTATCCTTACGTTCGATCTTGAATCCGTTCGGGCCGAGTTCGTCCCTCGTCGCGGTGATGGCAGAAGCCTTGAATACCGAAGTTTGCCCGACGGAAAGGTATTTGTTGGAAGAAGACGTATCCGCGCCTTCATCGCTTATCTTCACAAGACTGATACCCGTTGCCTGATTGAAAAAATAAACCAGCTCGTTTACGGCAAACATTTCAAATTCCGTTGCGTTTGCGGGATAAATGATTTTATAATCCGTCTTTCCGTTTTTTATCAAATCGATGTCCGTCATTTCAGTTTCTCCTTTATTTCCTTCGTCACCTGTATCTTCTTCCGTCTTTTTGCATGCCGTCAAAGCACCCATGGATAAAACCACGCAAAGTAACAGAGCAATCAGTTTTTTCATTGTCCTTTCCTCCCAAACTTCTATTTTACTTCGATATCGAAAACAAGCACCGTCGTATTGCCGTAATCGTCCATCGCCATGTATTTCACTTTATATATACCTTTCTGCGTACACTGCATCTGGTAATCAACGGCATTTTGATAAATTCCGTCAGGCGTTACGTAACACACGTAAAGTACGCATCCCGAAGGAATATTATCCGTAACTGCCGCCGAAGGAAGCGTGACAGTTTGATTGAGCTTTGCACTTACGGGAACTTTGCCGTCTATTTCTATCTTTGGCGCAACATCGTCCGCCACATTGATGGCATAATTGAGAGTCTGTTTTCGGTTTGAACCGTCCGTAGCTTCATAACGCAGCGAATAATATCCGTAACTCGTCAACGATAAAACATATTCTCTATCTGCCGCAACGCCTTCCAGCAACGTTCCGTCGTCAGATTTTGCCACACTGCCGTCGGGCGCGTAAACAGATAAACTGAATTTCACGTAAGTATCGAGCACATCATAAGCCGCCGCAGCGGGGATAACCGCCTTGCTGCCGATTGTTCTTTCGCCGCTGAAAGCATCCTCCTCCACGATGATATTCGGTTTGATAGCGTCCCGCGAAACCGACGTGAGCGGTTGTTTGCAAAGTTCTTTCAAAAGAATAGAACTTGCACCCGTAACTCCTTCAAAACGAACGGATAAATTCACCCAGCCGCTGGGAAATCCGTCAAAATCTTCGGGCGAAAAAACGAGCGAAGCGTTTCCTGCGGAAATTTTATTTTCAGAGGCATCGTAACTAAAATCGAAATTCATTCCCGAACCGAAGAAGTCGCTTTCTATATTTCCGTATTCTTTACCGTTCACCGAAACACCCGAAAGCAGACTTTTTTTCTTTGTAAAGGCAATTTCCGCTTTTACGGAAGGATCGAGGGGGTCTTTCAACACTACAACCGCCTTGGTAAAGTTATTTTTTGCGGGATCCACACCGAACGAAAAAGAAAATCCGTCCGCCATCAGCAATTTGATAAACGACATCTCAGCGCCGTCTGCCTGCGTTTCAGCCGCTATTTTTTCGCTGTCCGCAATCAGCCGAACGTTTTCATCGTGCATAAAATATTTTGTGATGTCTATATTTTTTCCTTCGCCCGTCGAAACGGAAACGACATGAATTTCCCATTCTATCGTGTCCGCGCCTTTTTCTCCGTTTGCAGTATAAACAACTTTAACGGTCTTTCCTGCCAGCGCTTGTGAAGGAACGTAAACCGATCCTTCCTTTATACCCCCTTCCTCTTCAACGGTTACGTCGGCAACGATATTTTCCACCGTTCCGTCGCCTTTATAATACTCTGCGCTGAAAAGAGGGAATTCATAGGTCATGCCCGCAATGAGATATTCGGGCATGACCGGGTGTGCAAGGAATACCGGCACACCCGAAACTTCCGCTTCAAAAATATACTCTTCCGATACAGTCTGATGTAAAAAATCCGTAACGGTATACACGATTTTATACTGTCCCTCAAAAAGCGGTTGAAACGTACCGTCCGTTACTTCGATTTCCATGTCGTTTTCAATGCAAACGACCTTGCTTTCGAGCACAACATTTCCGCTGCCGCCATGCGCCTGGGCTTCCGCCACGGGGACTCGTTCGCCGACCGTCGCTTTCGTCACGCGTTCTTCGGAAATTACCACGTCGGGGCTGTTTTTTTCATCTAAACATTCCACGGTATAGGTTTTTATCCCGACGTTGCCCGAACCGTCTTCCGCCCTGTACTCTACAGTATATTCGCCCGCTCTGTCCATCGCAAACCGACCGTTTTCAATCTCTATCTGCGTGCGATTATCTCCATTGTAATCGTAAAACGCGCGGACGAAAAGTTGCGCATCCGTACGGTAAGCGTCGTAACATTCCGCATCGAACACCTTATAAGTCAGTCCGACATAAGCCTTCGGCAGTTCGTTTTCCGAATAACCTTCAAAATCCACGGATATCGCCGGAGCGTTTTCATCGTTGAGTTCCACTTCGGAAAGATCGTGTCCGCCTATGTTCGTGATGACGAAGTTTGCCGTATCTTTCTGCAAGGAATCGGCTTTTACGGAAACAAACACTTCTCCCGTCGTAAATCCCTCCCACAAATCGGTAAAATAAGCAGGATCGTCAAAGTCGCAAATCATCGTGGAATTCGAAGCATACCGCGCCCCGTGCAACTGCTTTTGCGCATAATCGAAAGAAAGCTCGAAAACATCGCGATCTACCGGGCGATCGGGATTGCCGCAAAAGTCCATGGAAGAAACATACCCGTATTCATCGCCGCGGTGCAACGTGTTGGTATTATAATTCATTCCCGTAAGCACTTCACCGCTTTTTGCCGCCGCAGTATAAATCATTTTATCTTCGTCACCGCTGTTTACACGCACGGTTATATAAATTTCCGGATCATACGCGTCGGTAAAAGTTACCGTAAATGACAAGAAATCCGCTTCCCCTTTGAC
>CASETU010000019.1 GCA_949290895.1 uncultured Bacillota bacterium | reverse complement strand
TTTTCGCGCGTGAAGATCTTCACGTCCACGACCACGCCGCCCTCGCCGTGCGGCACTTTGAGGGATGTATCCCTCACTTCCCTTGCCTTTTCGCCGAAGATCGCGCGGAGCAACCGCTCTTCCGGCGTCAGTTCCGTTTCGCCTTTCGGCGTCACTTTACCAACGAGAATATCGCCCGAATTGACCTCAGCGCCGATGCGAACGATACCGTCCTCGTCGAGGTCTTTCAGCGCGTCTTCGCCGACGTTCGGAATGTCGCGGGTGATCTCCTCTTCGCCGAGTTTGGTGTCGCGCGCTTCCGTTTCGTGCTCTTCGATGTGAATGGTGGTGAAGACGTCGTTTCTCACGAGTTCTTCCGAAAGAAGAATAGCGTCTTCGTAGTTATAGCCTTCCCACGACATGAAGCCGATGAGAATGTTGCGGCCGAGCGCCAGCTCGCCGTTCGCCGTGGAGGGTCCGTCCGCAAGGACCTGTCCCTTTTCCACGCGTTCGCCCTTGTTCACGATGGGGCGCTGGTTCAGGCAGGTACCCTGGTTGGAACGCTCGAATTTTTTGAGTTTATATACGTGTTTGAAACCGTTGTCTTCCGTAACGGTGATCTCATCGCCCGCAACGGCGGTGACCACGCCGCCCTCTTTGGCGATGACCATGACGCCGGAGTCGTACGCTATTCTGCCTTCGATACCCGTCGCGACAATGGCGTTTTCGGGCTTGAGCAGAGGAACCGCCTGCCGCTGCATGTTGGAGCCCATGAGCGCACGGTTGGTATCGTCGTTTTCCAAGAACGGAATGAGCGCCGTAGCGACGGAAATGAGCTGTTTGGGCGAAACGTCCATGTAATCGATCATTTCGCGCGGCTCTTCGGTGATGTCTTCCTTATGGCGGCAGGAAACGCGCTCGTTGATGAAGTGACCTTCTTCGTCGAGGGGTTCGTTCGCCTGCGCGACGATGAAATTATCTTCCTCGTCGGCGGTGAGGTAGTCCACGATGTCGGTGACGACGCCGCGCTGCTTATCCACGCGCCTGTACGGGGATTCGATGAAACCGTATTCGTTGACCTTCGCGTAAGTGGAAAGCGAGGAAATGAGCCCGATGTTCTGACCTTCGGGGGTCTCGATGGGGCACATTCTGCCGTAGTGCGAGTGGTGCACGTCGCGGACTTCGAAGGTCGCCCTGTCGCGATTCAGACCGCCCGGACCGAGCGCGGAAAGCTTTCTCTTGTGCGTGAGTTCCGCGATGGGGTTAGTCTGGTCCATGAACTGCGAAAGCTGCGAGGATCCGAAGAATTCCTTAATGGCGGCACTGACGGGGCGCACGTTGATGAGCCCGCCCGGCGAAACCTCCTTGGGATCCTGCGTCGCCATGCGCTCCTTGATGACTCTTTCCAGCCTTGCGATACCGATGCGGAACTGGTTCTGCAAAAGTTCGCCCACGCTGCGCACGCGGCGGTTGCCGAGGTGGTCGATGTTGTCCACTTCCCCGACGTTTTCGTTCAAATCGAGGTTGAGAGAAACGGTGGCGACGATATCGTCGACCGTGATGTGTTTATGATTGAGCTTGTCGATGACGGGACGGACGATCTTTCTCTTTTCAGCGTCGAGTTCATACTCGCCCGCCTTGAGCATACCGAACAGAGCCTTGACCGCCTGCACGAACTTCACGCGGATTTCCTTGCGCTTTTCTTCGTTCTTCTTGTCCTCGGGCTTTTCGTCCGCTTTATCGACGACTTCCTTTTCTTCGAGATAGAATATTTCGTTGATGCGGTCTTTCAGCTTTTCGGCGATGTCTTCCGCGCTTTCGGTCTCCGTCATGGCGTAGATTTCACGCGCGAATTTCACCGTGGGATAATACACGGTGTCGAGCAAGCCGAGCTTTTTGTGGTCTGCGCCCGCAAATTCTTCCACGGAAAAGAAGTCCACCACGTTGTTGGCGATAACCTTGTGCTTTCTGCCTTCCGCGCCGACGATATACACTTCGTTGACGCCGGCATTCTGGATTTTTACCGCGAGCGCCTTGTCTACGACCGTTCCCTTTTCCGCCAGCACTTCGCCGTACTCGTCGGCAATCGTTTCCGCCAGCGTGCAGCCGACGATACGCGCCGAAAGACGCAATCTCTTGTTGAATTTATATCTGCCGACTTTGGCTAAATCGTACCTTCTCGGGTCGAAGAAAAGATTTCTCAGATGCTGTTTGACGGCGTCCTCGGTAGGCACTTCGCCCGGACGCAGACGGCGATACAGTTCGTAAAGTCCGTCGCTTTCCGATTTGGCGGTGTCCTTTTCGACGGTCGCCGCGATCATCGGGTTGTTGTCGAAGAGCAGGCTCAGCGCGTCGTCGCTGCCGAATCCCAGCGCACGCAAAAGAACCGTCGCCGTGAGTTTTCTCGTCCTGTCGACGTGCACCCACAAGACGTCGGAAGCGTCCTGTTCGAATTCCAGCCACGCGCCCCTGTTGGGGATGACGGTGGTGTCGTATATTTTCTTGCCGGACTTGTCCACGGATTTGCCGTTGTATACGCCCGGACTTCTGACGAGCTGCGATACGATGACGCGTTCCGCACCGTTGATGATAAAAGAACCGTTGTCCGTCATCAGCGGCAGATCGCCCATAAACACTTCCTGGTCGATGACCTCGTCCGTCACCTTGTTGACGAGGCGGACCTTGACTCTGAGCGGCAGCGCGAACGTGGCGTCCCTGTCGCGGCACTCCTTTTCGTCGTACTTGGGCGAACCGGATAAAGTGTGATCGAGAAAATACAGTTCAAAGTGGTCGGAATAGTCGGTGATCGGCGAAAAATCTTCCAAAACTTCGCTGATACCCTCTTCGATAAAGTTGTCGTAAGAGTCTTTCTGAATCTCCACAAGATACGGAATATCGATGGCTTCCTTGATCTTGCTGAAACTCTTTCTCTTGACCTTGCCGCACTGAACTTCTCTGAGATTACGTGTCATCAACAACACACTCCTTAAAAAATTTTTTAAATTGTGCTTGACAGGTTGAATAAAATCATAAAATGGTGTATAATCGGTACATAAAATGATTTTTTCAGATATTACCTGATAATTTCGCTTGTTTTACACTGCCGCGCGAACCGCAGATTTCCGTAAAATAGCGACAATAATCGATAATAACCTATCATAATGCATTATACTACTATAAACGGTTTGTCAAATTAAGTCAAGCGAATTTAATAAAAAATATAAAAAAATCGTAAAATCAAGGCGAAAAAGTATTAGCATCGACAAATTTTTAAAAGTTTCGCGCATTTTAAAGCGCCGCACCGTCGCCGCAGAGGCTTGCGACGGCAACCGCGTTTCCGTCAACGGAAAGGAAGTCAAGCCCGCATACCGACTCAAAATCGGCGACGTGGTGGAAATCCGCTTTGCGGGAGGAAAGCTCAAATTCCGCGTGCTCGCTTTGAAAGAATCCGTCAAAAAAGACGAAGCGGCTTCCCTTTACGAAATGGTGGAAGAATGATCGGCGCCGTCATCGCCGCGGCAGGCAAAGGCTTGCGCGCGGGTTTTGAGAAAAACAAACTGCTGATGCCCCTCGGGGAAAAGACCGTGCTGGAAGAGACCGTGCGCGTCTTTTCGGAAAGCGGGCTGTTCGATGAAATCGTCATCGTCGCCTCCGAAACGGACGAAAGGGAAATTCAATCCCTCTTCCCCGCATTAAAAACCGTTCGGGGCGGGGCTACCCGCACGCAGTCGGTTTTAAACGGCTTGCGCGCGTCGCGCGCGGACATCGTGCTCGTGCATGACGGCGCGCGCCCTTACGTTACGAAAGAAATCCTTTCCGACTGCATCGAAAGCGTTAAAAAATACGGCAGCGGTATAGCGGCATACCCGGCAAAGGATACCGTCGCGCGGGCAAAGAATGAAAAGATTACCGAGATCTGTGGCAAAGAAAACATATATATATTACAGACCCCGCAGGGCTTTTACCGCGAAGAACTGCTGGAGGCATACGAAAAAGCGCCCGGAGAATATCCGGACGAAAGCTCCCTATTTGCCGCGGGCAGCAGAACGCCCCGCCTTTGCAAAGGCTCGCCGCAAAATTGCAAACTCACCTTTCGGGAAGATTTCGGCTTTCCGTTCCGCGTGGGCAACGGATACGACACCCACCCGCTGGTGCAAGGCAGAGACCTTATTTTGTGCGGTGTGAAAATTCCCCACGACAAAGGTCTGCTCGGCCACAGCGACGCCGACGCGCCCGCGCACGCTTTGACGGACGCGCTTCTGTCGGCGGCGGGACTGCGCGACATTGGGACTTACTTTCCCGATACCGACGAAAAATACAAAGGCGCAAACAGTTTGGAACTTTTGCGCAAAACTCTCGAACTCGTAAAAGAGCAAGGCTATGTTCCCGAAAACGCATCGGTGACCATCTTAGCCCAGCGCCCGAAGCTTGCGCCTTACATCGAGCAAATGCGCCGAAATCTCGCAAACGTGCTCGCTATTCCCGTATCTTTTGTGGGGATCAGCGCCACCACGACGGAAAAACTCGGCTTTATCGGACGGGAAGAAGGCATCGCTTCCTACGCCTCGGTATTACTGAAAAAAAACAGTTAAATTCTGTAAATTTCATAAAAGCCAAATTACAAAAAGTTAATTGATAAAAAATTTTACATCAAAAAAATAAAAATTTTTATGAAAAATACCTGTAAAATCCGCGCATAATTTTCAAAAATGTGTTATGATATGTTGTAAGTAAGAACATAAAAGTCATTTTTAGCCGTTACGGAAACAAATTTAATAATTTTTTATACCGAAAAAAGGTATTTTATGTTATGGTGAGCAACAAAAAATTTTTCCGTTACGACAAAATAAATGATTTTTGTGTGCAAAAGAAAAATTTTTTAGGGTAAAGGTAAAGAATTATGTTTGGCAACAACCTCAAGAATTTACGTAACGAAGCACAAATCAATCAAAAGAACCTCGCCGCGCAGTTCAACGTGACGCAGGCGACCATCAGCAGCTGGGAAAACGGCAGAACAGCCCCCTCTTTCGATCAGCTCATCGAAATCGCCGATTACTTCGACGTTTCCGTGGACTACCTGATCGGGCGCATGAACGCCGACAACAACTACGTTTATTCCCCCGCAAAGAATATAGCGGATATTTTGGAACTTTTACAGCAGACCGACGGCAACGAACGCGAAATGATTTTCAAACTGCTGAAAGAGTATCTTAAAACCAAAAAGAACCAGCAAGTAACCAAAGAATAATTTCCCGTATTCAATGTTCACGCGAATATCTTTCGCGCGACTATAAACGCGGCTTTTACGGCTTACGGAACAATTCCGTAAGCCTTTTTTATTGCCCGAAAAACGTAAGGCAACAAAAAAAACGCGAACGCAACCGCCCGTAATGGCGGTTGCGTTCGCGTTCTCTTTTTCAGTCCGCTTTTTTATTTCTTTGACTTGCCTTCCGCGACCTTAAGCAGTTTTTTATACGCCGCAGTGGGTTTTCCCCTGTAAATTTCATCTGTTAAAATTACGTGAATGTACTGATCCCCGAATGCAGACCCGTAAGGGCATACTTTTTCTTGTTTTTCAATCGCTTCGACATCGTAAGCTACAACGCGGGCGCACGTTTTAAACCCGTTCAGCTTTTCGCAAAACATGTTGCATATATTTTCGCCGTAATCGTTGAGCATCCAAACTTCTCCGCTTAATTTTATTAGGTTTTTAAAATTTTTAAAATAAAACTTTATGCTCCCCGGCGTCCACTTTTCCTCTTTCATAAACGCTTTCACTGCTTTTATCGCGTTTTTCGCGTTTTTGCCGCCCTCCACGACGACACTCCAACCGTTGCCGAGCGGTTCTCTCAGCCGAGCTTTTTTCTCTTCATATTCTTGCTGACGACGTTCTTCTTCTTTTTGCTCCTGTTTTCTGCGAGCCGCCTCTTCGCGCTGCTGCTTACGGATACGTTCTTCCTCTTCTTTTCTGCGCTTTTCTTCGTTAGCCTTTATTTGGGCGGCAAGCTGTTCGTTCAACTGAAAAGTCAGCGTATACTTCGTACCGGGCGTGTCGCCGAGAAAGCCCTCAACAACACCCGATTCGGCAATTTCGTTCACCAACTCGTAACCAAGCGAGCGCATTTCGTTGATAAGACTCACCTTTTTATGCCCGACTTCCGTATTCTTGCCCTGCACCGTTTTCGTAACGATTTTTGCACCCGTTCGCTCGTCCCCTTGCAAAAAATCAAATAACCCCATTATGTACCTCCGCGTTATTCGTTCATATTATTTATAATTATAATACACAACACACAGCAAGTCAACGCATAATCGGCAAATCAAAACCACCACTTCAAGTGGTGGTATGCACTAGCCCTTCAAGGGCCTAGTACCGGCGGACATCTTAAGATGTACTGAAACAG
>CASETU010000018.1 GCA_949290895.1 uncultured Bacillota bacterium | reverse complement strand
CGTCATGTTTTCCACGCGGCTCAATACGCGCGCATTGCGGAAAATCGCCTTGTTGTAATAAATCCCCGCGCTCGATTCCTGAATCGGGAGCCCGTACAATTTCCCTTCGTAGGTATTTTTGCTGATTTCAAAGAAATCGTCCTGCGTTTCCTCGGAAATCAATTCGGTAATATCTTTCAGGATGCCGGCATCCGCATAGCTCCAGGTATTGGGCGCGTCGAAAGTGATGATGTCGGGCAAATTGCCATTGTTCATCATGTTGATGAGTTCCGTTTCATAACCCGTCGCGCTGTTGGAACGGGGTTTGTATTCTACCCGCACTTTTATTTTTTCGCTCTTTGCAACGTCGCTAATATTGAACGAATCGGTTACCTGCTTATACGCCTTGCCTTCTGCAGACTGTTCGGCAACGTGCACCATAATTTTGACAATGGTGTTGCCCGAAGCGTCCACTTCCGGTTCGTCGTTTTTCTTGTTGCAGGCAGCCAGCGAAAAACTGAATACCGCCGCCAGCAGTACCGCGATCAGTTTGATAAAGAATTTTTTCATAATCATTTTACTCCTTATTTTATTCAATTACCGTTATACCCGCTTCTGCTTTTTCCGTTCGGCAGAACGGAAATCATTCATCGCCAAATTCCCTTTGTGCCGAGCGCAAGCTGAATAAGGCTTTTTACGTTTGCGGTGCAAACGTAAAAGAAGGCACCTTCTTTTTGATTGTTTTTTACTTGCCGTTTTCCGCGGCGGAAGTTGCGTCGTAATGCACGAATTTCGCCTTCAATACGGTTTTCAGCGGCACATCCTCTCCCCGGATTTTCTTGAGCAATACCCTGACGGCCTCCCTGCCGAGCTGTTCCACAGGCTGTTCCACGTAGGCGATTTTGTCTTTCAGTTCCCCCGTCTTGATCTGTACGCCGTCGTAAGAAACCACTTTCAGATCTTTCGGAATTGCGATGTTGTTTTCTTCGCAATGCATAAAGATCAGATTCGTCATCGCATCGCCCGAAACGAAAACGCCGTCCATCCCCGGATTTTCCCGAAACAGCGCTTCTACCAAAGGAAGTTCCTCCCCGTGCTTGATAACTTCGCTTTTGACGATTTCCGGCAGGGAATATTTCCGCATGACTTCGCGGTAAGCGCGTTCCCGTTCCATGACTTCCGACTCTACCAATGTTTTGCCGCCGATATAGGCGATCTTTCTGCATCCCGCATGCACCAGCCATTCGCAGGCGACGACGGAAGAATCGAAATTGTCGCTCGTTACGAAGGGCACGTTATCGAAATGACGGTCTACCGAAACTACGGGATATTTGCTGAGTTCCTCGTCCCGATAATCGTAATGCGTAATGAAGATAATTCCGTCCACATCCTTTTTCTTCATCTTTTCGATCATCGCGTATTCCTTGCTCTGGCGGCTCTGGCTGCTGGAAATCAGAAGCGAGTAACCGTTTTTATCGAGCTCGTCTTCTATAAAATAAGCGATCTTTGAAAAGAACGGGTGATTGATGACGGGAACGAGCAACGCCACGATTTTATTTTCCTTTTTGCGGAAGCTGACCGCCAGGGAATTTCGCTTGTAACCGAGCGTGCGGATCGCATTCAATACGTTTTCCTTTGTCTCTTCGCTCACGCCTTTTTCGTCGTTGAGAACGCGGGAAACCGTCCCCAGTCCGACGCCGGCATAACGGGCGACGTCCTTAATGCTTACCATTTTTCGCACTCCTTTTCGCTTTTTTTCTTTTGATAATCACCATCGCGAGGAACATCGCGACGAGAATGACTTCCACACTGCCCACGATATAAAACAGAATATCGCCCCATCCCGCTTTGTCCGCAACCGGCTTCTGCGTATTTTCTTCGGGAAGCGTTGCCGTAAAGGCGACCCGCGTTCCGTCGCCGAGGACGAGCGTGACGGCATTCATTCCGCCGCCGAGCGCGCTTTCATCAATGACCAGCACGCCGTTTTCCGCCGTAAACTGCGTATTTGCGATCGCCATGCCGCCGATTTCCACGCCGACGATCTCGGCAGAACCGATATTGACGTGAATATCCGCTTTTACGCTCAGAAGCACGTCGCTTATT
>CASETU010000017.1 GCA_949290895.1 uncultured Bacillota bacterium | reverse complement strand
GGCGGCAAGCCCATCACATTCCTCGATACTCCGGGACACGCCGCGTTCACCGCAATGCGCGCGAGGGGCGCGCAGGCGACGGATATCGCCGTTTTGGTGGTCGCCGCGGACGACGGCATCATGCCGCAGACCATAGAGGCGATCAACCACGCCAAGGCGGCGGGCGTTTCCATCATCGTCGCCATCAATAAGATCGATAAATCCGAAGCGAACGTGGACAGGGTCAAGACTCAGCTCACCGAAAACGGGCTCGTCCCCGAAGAATGGGGCGGCGACGTCATGGTGTGTCCCGTTTCCGCCAAGAGCGGGCAGGGCATGGACGAATTGCTCGAATCTATTCTGCTCCTCGCGGACGTCAAAGAACTCAAAGCCAACCCCGACAGAAAGGCGAAAGGCGTGGTCATCGAGGCGAAGCTCGACCACAGCAAGGGACCCGTGGCGAACGTTCTGGTGCAGAACGGCACGCTGAAAGTGGGCGATCCCGTCGTCATCGGCATGGTGGTCGGCAAGGTTCGCGCGATGATAGACGACAAGGGGCGCCGCATTACTTCCGCAGGGCCGAGCGTTCCCGTTTCCATCATGGGTCTCGACGACGTTCCCGCCGCGGGCGACACGCTGTACGCCGTTTCGCAGGAACTGACCAAGCAAGTGGCGGAAGAGAGAAAGAACAAGATGAAAAACGACGCCGTCACGGCGCAGAAAGTTTCGCTCGACGACGTGTTCAACCGCATTGCGGAAGGCGAAATGAAGACCTTGAACATCATCGTCAAGGCGGACGTGCAGGGCTCGGTCGAAGCGGTCAAGGCCTCGCTCGTCAAGCTCTCTAACGACGAAGTAAAAGTCAACGTCATTCACGCGGCGGTCGGCGCCATCAGCGAAACGGATATCATGCTGGCGGAAAGCTCGGGCGCGGTCATCATCGGCTTCAACGTCCGTCCCGATTCCAACGCGAAGAACTCCGCGGAAAAGAGCGGCGTGGATATCAAGCTTTACCGCGTCATCTACGAGGCGATCGAGGACGTGGAAAAGGCGCTCAAGGGCATGCTTGCGCCGAAGTATAAGGAAATTTACATGGGCAAGGCGGAAGTGCGCGAGACCTTCAAGATCACGGGCGTCGGCATGGTCGCGGGCTGCTATGTGACCGAAGGCAAGATCGTCAGAAACGGCAAGCTCAGGATTTACCGCGACGATATCATGATCTGCGAGGGCAACGTGCTGCAGCTCAAGCGTTTTAAGGACGACGTCAAGGAAGTCAACCAGGGTTTCGAGTGCGGCATTTCCATCGAAAAGTTCAACGACATCAAGATCGGCGACTTTATCGAAAGCTACGTCATCGAAGAAGTCAAAGCGTAAAAGCGCACAGCGCGCCGCCGCCATCGCGGCGGCGCGCGTCGGATTGAACGGCTAAGCGTTATCGAACGGAAATTCGGCGGACGCGTTTTGTTTTTTTGGCGTCCGCAATACGGCGGGTGCATTGCGCGGTCGGTGTCCGTTTTAAAACGCGCTTACATAAAAGCGCCGCAAAGTTTTGCGGCGGAAAGGAGGAAAGGACGTGAAAGTAAAAAGAAGCGATCGCTTAAAAGGCGAACTCCAGAAAGAAATATATGAAATCATTTCAAAAAAGCTGAAAAACCCTAACATTACGGAGATGTTTTCCGTAACGCGCGTGGACGTGGCGGGGGATTTGTCGCACGCGAAAGTATATGTCAGCGTGTATTCGACGGACGCAGCGAAGAAAAAGCGCACCTTCGACGAGATAGCGGCGTCGGCTAAGACCGTCCGCTACGAGCTGGCACGCGTCATGCAGTCGCGCACCGTGCCGGAACTGCATTTCGTTTCGGACGATTCCATGGAATACGGCGCGAAGATCGATTCGCTCTTAAAAAGCGTGAAGAGCGGGGAAAAGGAAGAGGTATGAAGATTGATCTTCCCGCGCTCGCCGCGGAGTTGAAAAAACATAAGAGCCTCGCGCTCTTCATTCACGTTCGTCCTGACGGCGACGCCGTCGGCAGTGCGCTGGGTCTGCAAAGCGCGCTCCTCGCGCTGGGCATCAAGGCGGATATTTACTGCGCGGACGAAATCTCAGTCAAGTTTTCCTATCTCGAACGCGTCGGGGAAATTTCCCGCGAATATCGCGGGGGATACGGCGCGCACGTCGCCCTCGATTGTTCCGACGAGGCGCGCATGGGCGATTTAGGCGCGATTTTTTGCAAGGCGCGGGAGAGTTTCAACGTCGATCACCACGTCAGCAACACTCGTTATGCGAAATTCAATTACGTCGGCGATAGGGCGTCTAATTCGGAAAACGTGTTCGAGCTCGTAAAATGCCTCGGCGTTACCCCCGACAAAGCGGCGGCGACCGCGCTTTTGACGGGCGTGGTGACGGACAGCGGCAACTTCGCCCACAACAACACCACGGCGCAGACGCTTTCCGCGGCGGCGGAACTCAAGGCGCTGGGCGGAGATCTGCACCTCATTTCCTTTAAGATGTTCAGCGAGCAGACGAAGGAGCGCGCAAAGCTCTTCGGCCTTGCGGCGAACGGTATTCGCTACTTTTCGGACGGCAGGATCGCGCTCATGACGGTCACGAAAAAAATGCTCGAAGAAAGCGGCGCCCGTCCCGACGAGACGGAAGGATTCATCGATTTCGTCATGGGTGTGAACACTGTGGAAGTCGGCATGTGCATGATGGAGATGAGCGATAAAAATTACAAGGTGAGTTTCCGCTCCAAAAAGGCGGACGTCAACGCCGTTGCGGCGACCTT
>CASETU010000016.1 GCA_949290895.1 uncultured Bacillota bacterium | reverse complement strand
TTTTTTGAAGTAATCGCCCAGGCTCCAGTTGCCCAGCATTTCGAAAAAGGTGCAGTGGGAATCGTCGCCCACTTCGTCGATATCGCCTGTGCGCACGCATTTCTGCACGTCGGTCAGACGCGTGCCTTCGGGATGTTTCTGTCCCAAAAGATAGGGCACCAGCGGGTGCATTCCCGCGGTAGTGAACAGTACCGTCGGGTCGTTTTCGGGAATCAGGGAAGCGGAGGGTATGATCTTATGTCCCTTGCTTTCCATAAAGCGTAAAAATTTTTCTCTCAGATTTTCCGATGTGATCTTTTCCATATCCGTAACCTTTTTATGTTCAGTTTTTCGTCAGCGTATAACCGTCTTTCGCGTCTTTTACCGAATAGCCCAGCGAAGCGAGTTTGTTTCTCAGCTCGTCGGACTTCGCCCAGTCTTTTGCCTGCCGCGCGGCGAACCGCTCTTCGGCGATGGCTTTTATCTCTTCGGGCACGTCCTCTTCCGCGGCGGGCGCCTCTTTCATGTCGGCAAAGCCCAACGCGAACACCTTATCCATTTTAAGGGCGAGTTCGTAAATGTCCTTCGACGGCTTTTCCTTCAGCATGGTGAACAGCACGCCCAGCGCGCCGGGGATATTCAAATCGTCCGTGATTTCCCTTTCGAATTCCGCAAAATATTTATCGAGTACCGCTTTGTCGGTGGCGGCGGGGGAAGCTTTATGCTTTAATATCTGCGCCGTCAGCCGTTCGTAAGAGGTCTTTGCGGCGTCCATGCCCTCGAAAGTGAAGTTGAGCTTTTTGCGGTAATGCGTGTTTAAGCAGAACAGGCGGAAACACATGGGGGAGTAGCCCTTTTTCGCCAAATCGTCCAGCGTGTAGGTGTTGCCCAGCTTTTTGCTCATTTTGCCGTTGTTGACAAGCATGAATTCGCCGTGCATCCAAAAGCGCGCGGGATTTTTGCCCGTCGTGCCCCAGCTCTGCGCGATCTCGTTTTCGTGGTGAATGGGAATGTGGTCCACGCCGCCCGTGTGAATGTCGAACACGTCGCCGAGGTATTTTTTGCTCATAGCGGAACATTCGATGTGCCAGCCGGGATAACCCATGCCCCAGCGGCTGTCCCACTGCATGATGTGTTCCTTGGGCGCTTTTTTCCACACCGCAAAGTCTGCGGGGTGGCGCTTGCCGCTGTTGACTTCAACTCTTGCGCCTGCGAGCTGGTCTTCCAGGTTGATGCCCGAAAGGCAGCCGTATTCGGGGAATTTGGAAATATCGAAATAAATGCCGTCGTCCGTTTCGTAAGCATAGCCCTTGTCGTAAAGTTCGTATACGATATCCAGCATTTCGGGTATATGTTCGGTGGCTTTCGGCAAAATTTCGGGAATGTCGATGTTAAGCTTTTTCAGATCTTCGAAAAAGATCTTCGTATAATACGCCGCGATTTCGTAGGGGGATTTCTTCTGCTCCTTGGCGGCCTTTTCCATTTTGTCTTCGCCGTCGTCCGCGTCGGAAAGGAGATGTCCCACGTCGGTGATGTTCATCACGCCCTTGACTTTATATCCCTGCTCTTTGAGAACGCGGCGCAGAAGGTCCATGAACACGTACGTGCGCATGTTGCCGATGTGCGCGTAATTATATACGGTAGGCCCGCAGGAATACATTCTCACCGTATTGCCTTCCAGCGGGGTAAATTCTTCTTTTTTGCGCGTCAGCGTATTGTAAAATTTCATAGATGCACCTTATTTTTTCAGTTTTTTCAATTCTTCTTCCAACTCGAAGACCTTTGTCCGCAGTTTGCACAGTTCTTCCGCCAGCGGGTCGCACTTTTCCTGCTCCAAATCTGCCACCTTTTCGCCGTTGATGCGCACCACCTTGCCGGGAATGCCCACGACGGTGGCGTGCGGGGGAACTTCCTTCAATACCACCGCGCCCGCGCCGATCTTGGCGTATTCGCCCACGGTGAACCCGCCAAGGACTTTCGCGCCCGCGCTCAGCACCGCACCCTTTTTCACGGTGGGGTGGCGCTTGCCCTTTTCCTTGCCGGTGCCGCCCAGCGTAACGCCCTGGTAGATGACCACGCCCTCTTCGATTTCCGCCGTTTCGCCGATGACGACGCCCGCGCCGTGGTCGATGAAAACGCCCGGCGCGATCTTCGCTGCGGGGTGGATTTCGATGCCCGTCAGCCACTTTGCGAACTGCGATGTCATGCGCGCGAGAAGTTTCAGGTGCGCCCTATATAAAAAGTTCGCCCAGCGGTGCCAGGAAAGCGCGTGTACGCCCGAATAGGTCAGCCATATTTCGAACTTGCTGCGCGCGGCGGGGTCGTTCAGTTTTGCGGCGTTGATGTCCGCCCGTAATTTTTTGAACATATCTTCTATACCTTTGAACCGTTATATTATTTTACCACACCGCACACCGTTTCGCAAGCGAATGAATGTCAAATTACTTTTATGTCGCGGCTTTCGAGTTCTTCTTTGAGTTTTTTGGGGAAATTTTTATCCACCACCAAATAATCTATATGATCGAGGTTGGTGAAAATATACGGCATATTCTTATTTACCTTAGAGCTGTCGAGCAGCATGATGACCTTTTTCGCCTTGGCGATGACGGCGCTTTTTATCGCCGCCTCCTGCTGTACCCCGCAGGAGAACCCGCCTTCCATGGAAAAGCCCGTTGTCGACATGATCGCCGTTTCGATATTGATTTCGTTTAAAAAGTTCATCGTGGAAAGCCCGATGGTGACGAGGTTGTTTCTCGAAACGTCGCCGCCCAGCAGCACAACTTCGGGGGAGTGCTTGCGCAAAAGCTCCGTCGCCACGTTGATGGAGTTGGTTACCGCGCAGTATTTGTCGTCGGGCAGCATGCGGGCGAAATACAGCGTGGTCGAGCCGCTGTCCACGAAGATACAGCCGCCGAAATCGATGAGTTTCGCCGTCTTTTCGGCGATCTCCTTTTTCTCGCTCACGTTATAGGAAAAGCGCTGTACGAACTGTTCTTCCGTCTTTTTGCCGATCTCCGCCACGGAATACGCCCCGTTGCGCACCCTTATGACCACGTTTTCCTCTTCCAGCACGCTGAGGTCGCGGCGAATGGTCATGTTCGAAACGTCGGGCAGGAGCTGTTCCAGCTCGTCATACGTCGCTTTGCCGTGTTTTTCGATGTACTCTTTGATTTGTTCCAACCTGGAATTTTTCATGATGTTCCTCTTTGTCTTCTTTTTTCGTTATTCGGTCATATTTTAACACTTTCATGTTAAAAACGCAAATGTTTTCACGTTGTTATTTTACACTTTGTTAAAATTTTACAAATATTTTACGATAATTTTGCGAAAGAACGAAAAAAACTGTGCCGCCGCGCGGTACAGAACGGAAAAATGCGAGAATTTGCCGCAGGCGTTTTGCAAAAAACGCCCGCAATGCGTTTTAAGCGGGTGCAAAAA
Source organism: uncultured Bacillota bacterium (assembly GCA_949290895.1). Lineage (GTDB taxonomy): Bacteria > Bacillota > Clostridia > Christensenellales > Borkfalkiaceae > UMGS775. Next base: position 51,562 of record CASETU010000016.1, on the reverse strand, counting down.
ACTTGCATTTCGCGCGGAAACGGTGTATACTTTATAACAATAAATAAAAAAGGACACGGAAAAATGCTGGATATAAAGCGTATTTTGATCGATGCGGAAGGCGTTTCGGCGGCGCTTGCCAAAAAAGGTTGCACGGTGGATTTCACCGCGGTGAAGGAGTGGGACGCTGCCCGCCGCGCGAAGATCACGGAAGTGGAGAAGATGAAAGCGGAAAGAAACAAGGTTTCTTCCGAAATCCCCAAACTGAAAAAAGAGGGCAAGGACGTTTCCGCCATCTTTGCGAAGATGCGCGCGCTCGGAGAGGACATCGAGGCGGCGGACAAGGAAGTTTCCGCGCTGGAAAAGAAAATTTTCGACTTCGTGGCGGTGCTGCCAAACCTGCCGGACGACGACCTCGTCGCGGGTGAAAAGGAAAATAACCAAGTGGTGAAGGTGTTTGGCAAAAAGCCGGAATTTTCTTTCAAGGCGAAAAACCACGTCGACCTTTGCACGGAGCTGGGGCTTATCGATTACGAACGCGGCGTCAAGCTGGCGGGCGGCGGCTACTGGCTGTACCGCGGCATGGGCGCGCGGCTCGAATGGGCGCTTTTGAATTTTTTCATCTCCGAACACTTGAAAGACGGCTACGAATTTATTTTGCCGCCGCACATGCTCGGCTATAACTGCGGGTTCGGTTCGGGGCAGTTCCCCAAATTTTTGGAAGAAGTCTACTGGATCGGCGACGAGGAAGGCGGCAGAGAAAAAGGGCACTTCATACTGCCCACGGCGGAGACCGCGCTCGTCAATATGTACGCGGGGGAGATCATCGACGAATCGAAGCTCCCGATGAAATACTTCGCTTATACGCCGTGCTACCGTAAAGAAGCGGGTTCGTACCGCTCGGAAGAGCGCGGCATGATCCGCGGTCACCAGTTCAACAAGGTGGAAATGGTGCAGTACACCACGCCCGAAAACAGCCGCGCGGCGTTTGAGGAGCTAGTCGGCAAAGCGGCGTCGCTCATGGAAAAGCTCGGACTGCATTTCCGCATCAGCAAGCTTGCCGCGGGGGATTGCTCCGCGTCGATGGCGCGCACCTACGATATTGAAGTGTGGATTCCCAGCATGGGCATTTACAAGGAAGTCAGCTCGGTTTCCAACGCCAACGACTATCAGGCGCGCCGCAACAACACGCGCTACCGCGACGTGAAGACGGGCAAGACGGAGTACGTTCATACCCTGAACGGCTCGGGGCTCGCCACCAGCCGCGTGTTCCCCGCGCTCGTCGAACAAATGCAGAACGAGGACGGTTCGATCACCGTGCCCGAAGTGCTGCGCCCGTGGCTCGGCGTCGATAAGATCGTAAAATAAAAAAGGAGTGCGCCGCTTGTCGCGCCGCCCGTTTTCGGGCGGCGCGCAAGGCGGCGTTTTTATTTATATGGATACCCTGCTTTTTGCCCTCAACGCGATATTGCCCATCGTGCTCCTTATTCTCTTGGGATATTTCTTAAAAAGGATAAGGCTTTTTTCCCGCGAGTTCCTTTCGGTGGGGAACAAGGTGTGTTTCCGCGTGTTTTTGCCGGCGTTCCTCTTTTATAACATCTATTCGCTGGAATCGCTCGCCGAGGTCAACTGGATATTCATCGCCTACGGGGCGGAGGCGGTGTTCATGCTCTTTGTCATCGGGCTCGCCTGTTCCGCGCTCTTTGTAAAAGACCCCGCGAAAAAGGGCGTGCTGGCGCAGGCGGTGTTCCGTTCGAATTTCGCCATCATCGGCGTGCCCCTCGCCATGTCGCTCTTCGGTTCGGCGGGTGCGGCGGCGGCAAGTTTGCTTTCGGCGTTCACCATTACGGAATTCAACGTGTTCGGCGTCATTGCGCTTTCCGTATTCCGCGGCGGCGAACAAAAGCCGTCGGCTAAAGAAGTATTGCTCGGCATCGTGAAAAATCCCCTCATCATCGGCATCGTCGCGGCGGTGTGCGTGCTGGGCGTAAGGGAGATTTTCGTTGCCGCGGACATTTCTTTCCGCCTTTCGGATATCGGGTTTTTGGCGCAGACGCTGGAATACGTGGCGAAGATGGCAACGCCCTTTGGGCTCATCGTTTTGGGCGGCGAATTTGAGTTTTCCGCCGTCGGCAGACTGTGGAAGGAAATCACCTTCGGCACCGTCATGCGCATCGTGTTCGCGCCCGCGCTCTTTCTCACCGTGGCGTACTTCTTTATCCCCACGCTTTCGGGTGAACATTTCGCCTCGTACATCGCGCTTTTCGGCACGCCCGTTGCCGTCTCCAGTGCCGTCATGGCGAAGGAAATGGAGGGAGACGGGGAACTTGCGGGACAGCTCGTCGTGTGGACGACGGTCTTTTCCGCTTTCACGCTCTTTGCCGCGATCTCGGTGTTCCGCGCGCTGGGCGTGCTTTAAAAATCCGTTTCGTGCATAAAACGGTGCATTTTGCCCATGCCCGTTGCCCTGCTTTTGCGTTATAATTTCCCCGAATAAAACATTCGGGGATTTTTTTATGGATTTTGAAAAGTATATCGAGCGGCTTTCGTGCACAGGCATCATACCCGTCATCAAGCTGGAAGACGAAGAGGACGCTCTGCCGCTGGCGGAGGCTTTGCGGGCGGGCGGCATTTACGCGGCGGAAGTTACTTTCCGCGCGGCAGGCGCGGACAGGGTCATTGCGCGTATGGTAAAGGCGTTTCCCGATATGCTCGTCGGAGCTGGCACGGTGCTCACCGTCGAGCAGGCGGACGCGGCGATCGCCGCGGGCGCGCAGTTCTGCGTAGCGCCGGGACTTAATCCCGCGGTCGCAAAGCACTGCCTCGAAAAGGGCGTGCCCTTTACGCCTGGTGTTTCCTCCGGTTCGGAGATCGAAAGCGCGCTTTCCATCGGCATCGATTTCGTCAAGTTCTTTCCCGCGGAACAGGCGGGCGGGCTGGCGTATATCAAGGCGGTTTCCGCGCCGTATTCTTCGGTAAGATTCATGCCCACGGGCGGCATCAACGAAAAGAATATGCGCGATTATCTCGCATTCGGCAAAGTGGTTTGCTGCGGGGGGAGTTGGATCGTTCCCGATAAGCTCATCAAGGCGAAGGCGTGGGGCGAAATCACTTCGCTTTGCCGCGACGCCGTCGATAAAATGCTGGACTTTTCCGTCGTGCACGTCGGCGTGAACTGCGAAAACGAAAAGAGCGCAAAAAGCGGCGCGGCGTTCTTTGAAAAAGCGTTTTCCTTTAAAAAGGACGAGCGGAGCGCGAGCATATTCGCGGGGAGCGGCGTGGAACTTATGAAAACGCCTTATCTCGGCAGAAACGGGCATATCGCCGTCGGCACGCCCAACGTAAAAAGAGCGATGTTCCAGCTGGAAAAGCGCGGCGCGGCGTTCGATCTTTCCACCCTGCGCACCGCGCCGAACGGGGAAATTTTATCGGTTTATCTGAAAGAAGAAGTCTGCGGGTTCGCAGTGCATATCGTAAAGAAATAAAAGGAGATTTATCATGGCGAAAATCGTTACCATGGGGGAGATCATGCTCCGCCTTTCCACACCGGGATATAACAGGTTCGTGCAAAGCGATTCTTTCGACGTATGCTACGGCGGCGGGGAAGCCAACGTGGCGCTGTCGCTTTCCAATTACGGGCACGAGGCGTATTTTGTCAGCAAACTGCCCGCGCACGAGATTGGGCAGTGCGCCGTCAACAGCCTCAGAAAGTTCGGCGTGAATACCGACTTCATCGCGCGCGGCGGCGACAGGATAGGGATTTATTTTCTGGAAACGGGCGCGTCGATGCGCGCCTCGAAGGTGATTTACGATCGCGCGCATTCCGCGATAGCGGAGGCGGACGTTTCCGACTTCGACTTCGACAAGATTTTTGAAAACGCCGACTGGTTCCACTTCACGGGCATCACGCCCGCCCTCGGCAAAAAGGCGCAGACGCTCATCGAAGCGGCTCTCGTTTCGGCAAAGAAACACGGCGTTACGGTATCGGTGGATCTCAATTACCGCAAAAAGCTTTGGACGCCCGAGGAGGCGCAAGCGTGCATGACAAAGCTGATGAAATACGTGGACGTATGTATCGGAAACGAAGAGGACGCCGAAAAATGCCTCGGGTTCAAGCCCGGCAAGACCGACGTTGCCGGCGCATCGCTGGAAATGGCGGGGTACGAGGATATTTTTCGCCGTATGAAGGAAACTTTCGGATTTAATTATATAGCCACGAGCCTGCGCGAATCCTTTTCCGCCAGCGACAACGGCTGGAGCGCCCTCGCTTACGACGGCAAGGAGTTTTACCGTTCCCGCCGCTACGACGTGCGTATCGTGGACCGCGTGGGGGGCGGCGATTCCTTCTCGGCGGGATTTATCCACGGTCTTTTGACGTATAACGATTACAAAAAGGCGCTGGAATTCGCCGTGGCGGCGTCCGCGCTCAAACATACTATACCTGGCGATGTGAACCTCGTTAGCGCGGCGGAAGTTCAAACGCTCATGCAGGGCGACGGTTCGGGCAGAGTACAGCGCTGACGCGTCTTTAGTCAAACCGTTTGCGAATACCCTCGGCTTTGCGAAAGCCGAGCGGCGCGCGGTGAAGTTTTGTTGTGCGGTGTTTTTCGGGAAATTCCCGAATCGACGCCGAGCTTTGTCGGAAAGTTCGCTTGGTTATCGTAGCCTTTACGGGTTTTCCCTAAAGGTTGCATAGATAAACGCCCGCCCTCGGCAAAAGGGCGGTAAAATAAAAGTCCGTTCGGGAATTTCCGTAACGGACAATAAAATTCACACAAATTTTCCCCGCGCAGATTGCGCGGGGAAAGGTTTTTTAAAGCGACGTTTAACGCGTTTTCAAAAAAACGCATTGCGCCCGACCCGTTTTTCAAAAACAGGTCGGGCGCAGATGTTTTTCAGCTAAATTTTTAATTTTCGCCTTGTTTTTTTGTCGTCAGCGGCGGTTTTTGGCGTAATTTAGCGGCGATACGCCGTAGGTTTTTTTGAACATTCTGGAAAAATACAGCGGTTCGTTAAAGCCGCACATTTCGGAAATTTCCGTAACGTTGTAAATTTTGTCGCCCGAAAGCAATTTTTCCGCCGTCTGCATGCGCATGGCGGCGAGGTATTCGTGCGGGGTCACGCCCGTTTCTTTTTTGAAAAGCTTGCGCAGATAGTCGTAGTTGAACGGCAGCGCGTGCAGAAAGTCCTCGATCTTATAGTCGGGCGAGGGAAAGTTTTTTAAAATATCGCTCCGTATTTTTTCCGTGACGGGGGACAGTGCGCTGCGTTCGGAAAACGCCGTAACGTAGCTGACGATAAGGTTCCCGTAGGCAGATAAAAGCAGCGAGCGCTTGTCCTTTTCGCCGTTGAAGTGGAAAAACGCCGCCTCGAAACAGGTTTTCAGGTGTCCTTCCGCGTCGTCGGAAATTTTAAAAATCTTTTCGGCCGTCAGCGTGCAGTCTTTTTCGATGCGGATATGGTAGTTGGTAAAACCTCCCGCGCTGTAGTTGCAATGCAGCAGTCCCGGCGGCACGATGACGGCGTCGCCTGCCGCGTAAGGCAGTTTTTCGCCCTGCCATAGCATTTCCCCCTCGCCGCCCGTGCAGTAAATGAGTTCCCAATCCTCGTGCGCGTGCTCCAAAACGTTGAAAGTTTTCAGCTGTTTCCCCGCAAAAGTTATGTCGTTCATGTTTTTATTGTAGCACGAAACGTCCGTTTTGTCTATAAGTTTTTCGTCGCGCTTTCTTAAAACGCCGAAAAAATCAACGCGTTCGGCTGCCTCTTTATTCCGTTACGATGTAGCGGTTAAGGCAGTAAATGATGTCCTTATCCGCTACGGAAGAAATCGCGGCAAGGGGCTGCTCTGCGGAAACTTCGGCGCTTGCCGTCTGCGCAGGCGGGGTGAAAAATGCGGAAAGCAACGGCAAGATCGCGTTCACGTCGAGATTTTGCAGCATCTTTTTGAAGTCGAATCCGTTGTTTAAGGCAAGTTCCAGCACGGGCGCGAATTTCTTTAAATTCTCGTTTCCCGAAAAAAGTTGCAGTATGTATTGTAAAACGTCCATAAAAAACGCCTCCGATCCGATGGAAAGTAGCAATATATTATATGTCGAGCATACATATAAGTTGAGCGCGGTTTTCACCGCGGCTCGAAAAGGAGGAAAAAATGCAGGATTTCAACAGCTATGCAAACGGGAGCGGTCCCGCCGGCAAAGGAAACGACAACCTTTCGGATATGATCAATTCCCTCGCGGGAAAATATAACGGCGCGTCGGAGGCCGAACTCATGCGCGCCATCGTCAAGGAGGCGGAAAAAGGCAAGCGCAACGGTACGCTCAGCAACGCCGACATCGACCGATTTGCCGCCATGCTTTCGCCCATGCTCGACGATAAAAAGCGCGCATATCTCAAAAAAATCGTCGCGGAACTCAAAAAGATTTAACTTTTTTTGTCAATAAGCGCCCGTCGCGGCGATGCGTGAAACGGCTTTTACGAATACGGCGACTTCCTTTAAGGTGTTTTGCGGTGCAAGGCTCGCGCGGACGAGTCCGTTTTCCGCCGAACCCAAGTGCTTGTGCGCGAGGGGCGCGCAGTGCAGACCGCCGCGCACGGCGATGTCATATTCCGAAGAAAGTACGTCCGCAACCGCCGCGCTCGGCGCGGCGTCAAGCGCGAAGGACACGATGCCGTAACGGTTGGGGGAAGAATAGACTTTCACCCCGCGGATATTTTTCAGTTCCGAAATCATTGCCTCCGTCAGCGTGGAAAGCGTTTCCCCGAAAATGCGGATATTCGGCTTTATGTAGATCGCCGCCTCGCCCAGCGCCGCAATGGCAGGCAGATTCAGCGTGCCGCTTTCCAGCCTTTCGGGATAAAAGCGCGGCTGTTCGGTGTTGAAAGATTCCGTGCCCGTTCCGCCGAAAAGGACGGGACGTACGTCGGTTTTTCGGTTAAAGACGAGTACGCCGCTGCCCATAATGCCGCCAAGGCCTTTGTGTCCCGCGGCGCAAAGCAAATCGATACCGCTTTTTTGAACGTCTATGTCGGTGTGTCCCGCACTCTGCGCGGCGTCCGTCAAAAACAAGACGTTCTTTTCTTTGGCGATTTTTCCGATGGCGTCGATGTCCGCCTCCCGCCCCGTCACGTTGGAAACGTGGTTGACGGCGATAAGGTAGGTATTGTCCTTAACGGCGGCGCGTATCTGCTCCGCCGTGCCGTCGGTAACGGTGTATTCCACGCCGAAACGTTCTTTTAAGTGCGTGAGCGTGCGCAAAACGGAGTTGTGTTCGTAAACGGTGGTGACGACGTGTCCGCCCGCCTTCGCCGTGCCGATGAGGGCGAGATTCAGCGCCTCCGTCGTGTTTTTCGTAAAGATGACGCGGTCGGCGTCCTCGGCGTTGAAGAGCGTTTGCAGTGCCATGCGCGCGCCGATTACGGTTTTAGCGCCCGCGAGGGCGAGGCGGTGTCCGCTTCTGCCGGGGTTGGCGTTTAAGTATTTTAAAGTGTTGATTGCGGCGTCCAGCACCGCGGCTGCCTTGAAACCGCCCGTGGCGGCGTTGTCAAAATAAATCATGTTCTTTTCCTCTTTTTATTTCTCACATCGGTTTTTTTCTTGCAATATAATGTATTATGCGGCGGTGCAAGTTATGCCGAAAACAAAAGGAGAAAGACTATGGAGTACGTCATCATCGCTTTCCGCTCGCGCACACATACGATCAAATTCGCCGAAGAACTGAGGAGAAGGGGAATTCCGTCGGAGATCGTCAACACGCCCAGGCAGGCTTATGTCGGCTGCGGATTGAGCGTAAAGATCAACGGAAGGTATTTTCCGTTCGCCAAACGGCTGGCAAATGCTTTGCATTTCGATTCTTTTGCGGGTTTTTTCGTATTGTCGGATAACGGCAGAACGGTGAAAAGCCTGTAAAGTGCGCGAAAAAAGATTGTAAATCGCGGCGATTTATGGTAGAATATTCTTGTCAGACGACGCGCCGCCGCCTTTTTCGGGCGGCGGCGCGTAAATTGAGCAACGGAGGTCGCTATGGTCGGTAAGGAAAAAGCCCGTGAAATCGTCGCGGTTTTATCGCAAAATTTTTCGGACAAGCCCGCTCTCGTGTACCGCACGCCGTACGAACTGCTCGTCGCCGTCATGCTTTCGGCGCAGTGCACCGACGCGCGCGTGAACGTGGTCACGGCGGAGCTTTTCAAAAATTACGATACGCCCGCGAAAATGCTCGCGCTTTCGCAGGAAGAGCTGGAAAAAAAGATTTTTTCCTGCGGGCTGTATAAAACGAAGGCGGCGCATATTCTTTCCGCCTCGGCGGACATTTTGTCGCGTTTCGGCGGCAACGTGCCCGATAATTTAAAAGACTTGCAGTCCCTCGCGGGCGTCGGAGTCAAGACGGCGAACGTCGTTTATTCCGTCGCGTTCGGCGGGGACGCCATCGCGGTGGACACGCACGTTTTCCGCGTGAGCAACCGCATCGGGTTGGCGGCGGCAAACAACGTTGCCAAAACGGAAAAACAGCTGATGGAGAATATCGACAAGCCCATGTGGAAAAAGGCGCATCATTATCTCATCTATCTCGGCAGACAGGTTTGCAAGGCGGGAAAGCCGCATTGCGAAGTTTGCCCCATCGGCGCGCTTTGCGAAAAGAATATTAAGAACGGGAAATAAAGTTATGTTTGTGGACAGAGTATTGCTGCAGATAAAGGCGGGTGACGGCGGCGACGGCATCACTTCCTTTCTGCATTTCAAAGGGGTCGTGAACGGCGGTCCCGACGGCGGCGACGGCGGCAAGGGCGGCGACGTGGTGTTCGTGGGCGACCGCCACGTAAACAGCCTTGCGGATTACTATTATAAAAACAAGTTCGCCGCGGAAAACGGCGAGCGCGGCGGCCCGAAAAACTGTTTCGGCAAGGACGGGCAGGACCTCGTGCTGAAAGTGCCGCTCGGCACAGTCATCAAGGACGAGGAAAGCGGCGGAGTCATCGCGGATATCTTCGAAGATGGGCAGAAAAAGACCGTGCTCGTCGGCGGCGACGGCGGCAAGGGTAACGCGCGGTTCGTCACCAGCAGGCGGCACGCCCCGCATTTTTCCCAGACGGGGGAAAAGACGCAGGTGCGGAAGGTCATTTTGGAACTTAAGACCATCGCGGACGTGGGGCTTGTGGGATTTCCCAACGTGGGCAAGTCGACGCTGCTTTCCGTCATTACCAAGGCTCGCCCGAAAATCGCGAATTATCATTTCACCACTCTGTCGCCTAATTTAGGCGTGTGCGACGTCTACGGCGAAACCTTCGTCGTGGCGGATATCCCCGGGCTCATCGAAGGCGCGGCGGACGGCGCGGGGCTGGGCACGGAATTTTTAAGGCATATCGAGCGCACCCGCATGCTGGTGCACGTGGTGGACGTTTCCGGGGTAGAAGGGCGCGATCCTTATGAGGACTTCCTCGCCATCAACAAGGAGCTGAAAAATTATTCGCCCGCCCTCGCAAAGCTTAAACAGATCGTCGCGCTCAACAAATGCGATATTTACGGCGCGGAAGAAAAGATAGCGGCGTTTAAGCAAAAAGTCGGCAGAAAATACAAGACGGTGGAGATCTCCGCGGTGAGCGGCAAGGGGCTTGACGAGCTGAAAAAGGCGATGAAAGCCGCTCTCGATAAGCTGCCGCCCGTAAAGCCCATGGAGTTCGAGCCTTTCGAATACGTCAAGCCGGAAAAACTCGATTACGAGATATTCCGCGACGACGACGGCGCGTTCGTCATCACGGGCACGCTGGTGGACGTGCTTTCGCGCAACGTCGTGCTGACCGATCCTCATTCTATGGCGTATATGCATAAAGTGCTGAAAGACCGCGGCATATTTAAACAGCTCCGCGCGATGGGCGCGGAAAACGGCGCGACCATCGTCATCGGCGGTTCGGAATTTGAATTTATGGAGTAAAAATCATGACGAGTAAAGAAAGAAGTAATTTAAGAAGTCTCGCTTCCACGCTGGAGCCTGTCGGGCAGGTCGGTAAAAACGGCGTGGGGGAAAATATGCTCAAGTCCTTTTCGGACGCGCTGGACGCGCGCGAGCTCATCAAGCTCACGGTGCTGGAAAACAGCGAAAAGACGCCTAAGGAAACGGGCGCGGAACTCGCCGCCGCCCTGCAGGCGGAATTTGTCGCGGCGATCGGCAGGAAAGTCATCTTGTACAGAAGATCGAAACGCGACGTCAAGCACATCGAATTTTAATTATTAAAAAAGCGCTCCGCTTTGCAAACGCAAAGCGGGGCGACGTGTAAAGCGGTTATTTTTTTAAATGTAAATCGCGGCGGGAAACGGTTTTCCCGCCGCGATGAAATATTGCAGTCATTTAAAGATAAGCGCAAAGCGTTGCGGCGTCTAATCGAACGCCGATTCCTTTTCGTCTGTCTTTGCGGGAACGGCGAAAAACAGGCATACTACGGAGAACACCGTCAGCAGCGTTCCGAACAGGATATAGTATAGCTTATAGGGCACGAGAAAGGAAAAGAGCAGAAACGTGACGCCGAACAAAAAATATTTCGGCGCGCGGCGGCGGGTGAACACCGTGCGCAGGAGAGCGTAAAGCTTTTCCTTTTTGGAAAGGGTGTTTTCCGGCAAAGCGGCGTGCGGCAGCATGTTTGCTTTTTTGAAAAGCGCGTAAACGTCTTCTCCGCCGAGCAAATGAAGTTTTTCCCCGAACGTGCGGGCGAAAAGCTGCAGTTCCGGCGTATAGGCGGGGGCGAGCACGACGGCTTTCTTGCCGCCGCTCGCGGTGTAGGCGAAAGAAAGGTCGTCCTTTTTTACGCCGTCAAAGGAAAAAAACGGGTATACGTATACGTCGTTTTCCCGTACGTAAATGCCTTTTTTCGTGACGGCGGCGGTCTTGCCCAGCGCGCCGAAAAGGTTTAAAAAGAGCTTTTTGTTGTCCTTTTGCAATCCGAGATAGAAAAAGAGGTTTTCCTTTTCCTTTGTCGCCAGAACGCTCGCCGCGCCCTTTCCCCGCCGTCCGTAGAGAAAGTAAAAGCATAGCGCGGTCAGCCCCAGCGCCAAAACGAGGGCTAAGAATATCGCCGCGCCCTTTCCCAGAAAACAGGAAAAGAGCACGAAGGTAATCAAAAATGCGGCGAATCCCGCGAACACGGAATCGAAAATCACCGAAAACATCATGCGTTTCATAAATTTCTCCGAAATGGCTTTTTTTGTTTTGATTATGCCCTTTTCGGGGAAAAATTAAACGCAAAAGCTTGAAAAATCGGCGGGAGTTTGATACAATACGGTTATGGAAAGAATCGGCGTGCTGGGCGGGACCTTCGACCCGGTGCATAAAGAACATATCGCGATGGCAGAAGGGGTAAAAAGTGAGCTTGCGCTCGATAAGCTTATCGTCGTTCCCACCTTCGTGCCGCCGCACAAAACGCACAGCGAATGCGCGCCCGCGGCGGACAGACTGGCAATGCTGAAAACGGCGTTCGACGGGCTCGGCGCGGAAATCTGCGAATACGAGATCGAGCAGGGCGGCACGAGCTATACCTATAAAACGCTGGAACATATCCGCGGGAAATATCCGCAAAGCAAACTGTATTTCATCGTCGGCGGGGATATGCTCGTCGATTTCAAGACGTGGCGCTATCCCGAACGCATTCTGGCGGCGGCAGACCTCGCCGTGTTCCGCCGCGAAGGGTATTTTGCCGACGTTGCGGCGGAACGGGCGTACTTTGCACGGCGGTTCGACAAGGAATTTACCGAGCTTTCCTATTGCGGAAAGCACGTTTCCTCCACGAAGATAAGGATTTATTCCATGTTCGGGCTGGATATTTCGCCCTTTGTCAGCGAAAGCGTTGCGGCGTATATCGAAAATCACCGCCTGTATCCGCCCACCGCGGCGGTGGAGCTGGTCAAAAGCGTGTTGGCGGCAAAGCGGTTCCGTCACACGGCGGACGTGGCGGCGTGCGCGCTGGATAAGGCGAAGGCGCTGGGGGTGGATCGCGACAAGGCGTTCGACGCCTGCGTTCTGCACGACATCGCGAAATACGTCGACCCGAAAACTTTTCCCGAGGCGGTGGAAAAGGACGTGCCCGCGCCCGTCGTTCACGCGTTTTTGGGGGCGTACATGCTGGAAAAAGTTTTCGGCGTGAAGGACGGCGAAATCCTCGACGCGGTGCGCTATCACACCACGGGCAGGGCGGATATGCGCCCGTTGGAAAAGCTGGTGTTCGTGGCGGACATGGTGGAAGAGGGGCGCACCTTTCAGGGCGTAGAGGAACTGCGCAGGCTGTACGATACGGATTTTGACGCGTGTTTTAAAGAATGTATCCGCATTACGTACGAACATCTCGTTCAAGAGGGAAAGACGCCACATAAATACACGGCGGAAGCTTATGAATATTATGTAAAGGAGAAATAAATGGAAGCGAAAGAACTTGCTTTGAAAATCTGCAAAATCCTGTCGGACAAAAAGGCGACGGATATCCTTAAAATCGACGTGGCGGACAAGACCATCATCGCCGATTATTACGTCGTGGCGACGGGGCGCAGCATGACGCACGTGAAAAGCCTTGCGGAAAACGTGGAAGAAGAGCTCGACAAGGAAGGCTTGGGACCCACGCGGCGGGAAGGGGTGCGCGAAGGGCGCTGGGCGGTGCTCGATTACGGCGACGTGGTGGTGCACATTTTCAACGACGAAAGCCGTTTGTTTTATCACCTCGAAAGGCTTTGGGACAGCGGCGACAACGTGGAAAAATTCGATTAGTCGGCAAAAAGTCGGCTGAAATTTCTCGTTCGCGCTCCGATAACGGCGGCGCTTGCGATGCAAACGACGCGCCCCGAAAGCCGTTTGGCTTTCGGGGCGCTTTTTGTATTTTTCGTTTACATATAAGCGGCGAGTAAACTTTTGACGGAAAAGAAACGGTTTTTAGCGAAATTTTCGGCAAAAAGACCCTCGGGGCGCGGCAAAAGCCGCGCCCCGAGGGTTAAGGGTGAGATTGTATGTAAGGGAAAGTATGGTCGAATGAAATGATCGTTAAACGGCGGCGCGGATATGCGCCGCACGATTCGGCAAAGCGTAAAACTTTTTAGCAAACTTCGGTTCGATGCCGAAAGCGCATAAAGCGGCGAGCCGCGCGTTTTGTCGCGAAAAGCCGCAAAATCAGCTCGCGTTCTTTTTTTCCGCCACGTAAATGCGGTTGATCTCATCGGGTCGGATCTCGATGGTATGTACTCTGCGGCGAGCGCGGGGCTGCGGCGCTTCTTTCTTTTCTTCGACGGCGGGCTTTTCCGCGGCGGGTTCTTTGCGTTCGGTCGGCGCGGATTTGCTCTTCGCGTAATAAACGCACAGCTTAAAAAAGAGCACCGTTAAAAAAGACAACGCGAAAAACATCGCGGTATACAACAGTCCGCCCCAGAAGGTGGAAAGCAAAAGATTTTTCATGAATATCTCCGTTTGAATATGTATTTCGGCGGGCGCAGGCGATTTTTTCGCGTACCCTGCCGAACGGCTTTAAGTATAGCGCCCTTTCGCGGGGGAAAAAGCGCGAAGTTTGCAGCTTTTTGAAAAATTTTGCAAAAATCGCTTTACATTGCGCCGTCGCGGCGATATAATAAAGAAAAAATTCAATATTCTTTGGGGTAAGGTGAAATTCCTTTCCGATAGTGAAAGTCTATGAACGCGGCGTCGCCGCGCCGACGGGGCGAAATTCCCCGACCGACGGTATAGTCCGGATGAGAAAAGAAAATCGTAAACGCATTTTTTCCGCGCGTAAATTTTTCCGAAGAGATTGAATTTTCGGAAATTTTTATTTTACGGAGGTTTTTTGCAATGCGTACCTATTCTTACACCAAGGTGCTGGCGGGCAGCGCGATTTTTGCCGCGCTCGCTTATCTCGTGTCTTATCTGGAATTCCCGATTTTCCCCGCCGCGCCCTTTTTGAAACTGGACTTTTCCGCCGTCTTCACCCTGCTCGGCTCGTTTATGTTCGGGCCCGTGTCGGGCGTAGCCATCTGCGTCGTTAAGGAGGCGCTGTGCGCCCTCACAAAGTCTTCGACGGGCGGCGTGGGGGAAATTGCCAACGTGTTTATGACCGTGGCGTTCATCATCGTTCCCGCCGTGGCGTACCGCTATAAAAAGGGCTTGCCCTGGGTATGCGTGTATCTCGTGAGCGGCGTGGTGTTGCAGACCGCCGTCGCGCTCGTCACCAACCGTTATATCAATTTCCCGCTGTACGTCGGAGATACAGCGGAAAGCATGTTTTTGCAGCTTTGGCCTTTCATCGTGTATTTCAACCTCATAAAGGGCGCTGCAAACTCCGTCATCACGCTACTTTTGTATAAACACGTGTCGCACCTTTTCAAAGCGGTAGGTCGTCACGGAGAAAATCCGCAGCGTGAAAAAGAAAGCGAAGAGAAAAAACAGAAAAATTCCGAAGCGAAAAATTAAAAAAGGTTTTCCGCCCGCGGCGGGCATTGCCCGCCGCGGGCTTTTCTTTTGTAAATCCCGCGCACTATAAAGGATTTGATTTTTCCGCGTCCTGCCGTCGACGGCTTTACCTTGAGCGGAAAAGCGGGCAAGAAGGGAAAAAGCCTTTACAAAAGCGCGTGTTTGCCCTATAATATAATAAATTAGTTTTGTTTCGTCGGGGCGCGGCGCGCCGCGCTGAATGAAGGACAGTATGAAAAAGTTTGTTTCCGACGGGGAAAGCGCTACCGAAGCTTTCGCCGCGCAATTTGCCAAAACATTAAAAAACGGGGACGTCGTTCTGCTCGAAGGCGAGCTGGGCGCGGGCAAAACGGCGTTTACAAAGGGGCTTGCCCGCGGGCTGGGAATAGAAGAGGAGGTCGTTTCCCCGACCTATGCCTATCTCAACGTGTATGCGGACAGGCTCTATCATTACGATTGTTACCGTCTTTCCTGCGGCGAGGACGCGCTGGCGCTGGGGCTGACGGACTATTTCGGCGGGGAGAACATCTGCGTCATCGAATGGTTTGAAAACATCGCCGACGTTTTGCCCAAAGACTGCAAAAAGGTAAAAATCGAAAAGCGCGGCGAAAACGAAAGGGAGATCACCGTATTATGAACTGGCTCGGCATCGATACCTGCGGAAAACAGCTGACGATATTGCTCAAAGCGAACGGCAAAGATTATTCTTATGTCGATCCCGATTGCGGCGTGAATCATTCCGTCGAGCTCGTTCCCCGTGTAAAAGCGCTTTTGGAAGGCGCGGGCGCAAAGCTTTCGGATATGGACTTTTTCGCCTGCACGGTGGGTGCGGGTTCGTTTACGGGGGTACGTATCGGGGTTTCCACGGTGCGCGCGTTTGCGTTTGCCGTAAAAAAACCCTATCTCAGGATAACATCTTTCGACGCGCTGGCATACGATGTTAAAGAAAAAGGCGCGCTGCTCTGCGTCATCGACGCGCGGCACGACGCCTATTACGTGCAAAAATACATCGGCACCGTGCCCGCGGGCGAAGCGAAATTCGTCGGGCGGGAAGAATACGAAGCGCTTTGCAAGGAGGCAGCCGTCGCCTCGGCGGACGACGTTCCGCACAGAAAATATCTTTGCGATACGGCGGCGGGGTTCCGTGCAGCCATCGAGGCGAAACAAAGCGAAATGACCTTTGAAGAAAGCGCGCTCACGCCCTTGTATATCAGAAAATCGCAGGCGGAAGAAGGACGATGAAATTCAGGCGTTGGAAGTATACCGACATAAGCGAGATAGCGGAGTTCCAGATCAAAGAAGGCTTTCCCGACCGCTGGAACTACAACATGCTCGCGGAATCGTTTTTGAGCGAACGCTTTTACGGCGTTCTGGCGGAAGAGAAAGGGGAGATCGTCGGCGTGGCGGCGATCGGGTTCAATCTGGACGAGGCGGATCTCGAGCTCGTGCTGGTCGCAAAGCATTTGCGTCGGCAGGGCGTGGGGAAGGCGCTGATGGACGAGTTGATGAAAGAATGCGCCGCGCGGGAGCTGAAAAAGCTATTTTTGGAGGTACGGGAGAGCAATTGCCCCGCCATATCGCTTTACGAAAAATACGGATTCGAGAAAATTTCGCAACGAAAAAAATATTATAAGGACGGCGAAAACGCCGACGTCATGCTCAAGAGGTTTTGATTTCAATTCACCGAAGAGGAAAAAGCGGAAGAAAATGCAAGCTTTGCCCGCGCTCGGAGGTGAATATGGAAAAAAAACAGTTGGTGTTTTTGCACGGCTATTTGTCAAATAAAGACGCTTTTGCCGCGCAGGTAAAGTTTTTTTCGCGGCAATTCGAATGTTTTTCCTTCGATTTGCCGGGGTTCGAAAAAAACGATTATATGCCTTATCCCTACGCGCTGGACGATTACATCGCGTTCGTTAGGGAATTTATGGATAAAAACCGTATCGTCCGCCCGCACGTGATCGCTCATTCCTTCGGCGCGCGCATCGCCGTCAAGGCGGCGGCGCAGGATACAACGCTTTTTTCTTCGCTGGTGCTGACGGGGGCGGCGGGCATGAAGCCGCGCCGCACGCTCGCTTACCGCGTCAAAAAACTGCGCTTTCGCGTGATGAAACGTTTTCTGCCGAGGGAACGGCTGGAAAAATATTATTCTTCCGATTATCGCATGCTAGGCGAGGTCATGCGGCAAAGTTTCGTGAAGATCGTGGGCGAACATCTTGAAAAATATGCGGCACGGGTGCAAAACCCAACCTTGCTCGTTTACGGCGAAAAAGACGGCGAAACGCCCCTTTACATGGCGAAACGTTACCGTAAACTGATTTCAGACAGCCGCCTCATCGTGATAAAAAACGCGGGGCATTTCTGTTTTGCGGAAAACCCCGCCGCGTTCAATTACCCCGTAAGGGAATTTTTACTCGCAAATAAGGAGTAGTGCCATGCCGATCATGAAAGCGGAAAGTTTTGCCGCGCTGTACGACTGGAAATTGTTGCTGGTCTATATCTCGATATGCCTTTTAAACTGCGTGTTATTGCTGTTTTCTTCGGCAAAGTTTTTGCTCGCCTTTCAGCAGTGCGGCTATAAAAAGCGGGAATATTCCAAATGGTTCATGAGCCGTAACAATCAGTATATCGCAAGGCTTTCGCTCTTGTGTTTGCTGGCGTTTTTGTTCTTCTGCGTGCTGGCGATGACCTTTGCGCCCGTCGTGGGGGAAACCGCCGCGTCGTACGTGGGATTTGTTGCGTACATTTTGTTCGTGGCGGTGTACATCAACACCGAGCAGCACGTCAATGCGAAAATGCACCTCAAAAAGACCCGCCGCATGGTGCGGCTTTGCGTCACCTATATGTTTTTCGTGTTCGCAATGACGTTCGGCGTGCTCACGCTGGCAAACCTCGTCGCCTATCTCATCAAGGACCGCATCGTGTCCTTGCTGATGTATTCGGTGTTCTGCGTCACGCCTATTCTGGCGCCGCTGGTGCTCATGCTCGCCGCGCTCGTCAACGCGCCTTTCGAAAACTGGAACAACCGCCGCTACATCAATCGCACGCGGCGCATTTTGGAAAAGTCCGACTGCATGAAGATCGGCATCACGGGCAGTTACGGAAAGACGGGCGTGAAAAACATTCTCACCACTTTGCTTTCGCAAAAATACCGCGTGCTCGCCACGCCGGAATCTTATAATACGCCGCTCGGCGTCGCGCTGACGGCGAAAAAGCTGGACAGCACGCACGACGTGTTCATCGCGGAAATGGGCGCGCGCCATGTAGGGGATATTTCCGACCTTGCAAGCCTCGTCAAGCCGCAGTACGCCGTGCTTACGGGGGTGAACAATCAACACCTCGAGACCTTCAAGACGGAGGAGAACATCAAGCAAACCAAATTCGAGCTGTTTGAAAACCTGCCCGAAACGGCGTTCGGTTTTTTCAGTTCGGATAACGAAATTTCCAAAGAACTTTACGGCAACGCGAAATGCAACAAATTTTTGGCGGGCATATCGGGCGGATTGGTGCATGCGGAACAGATTTCCGTCGGCGAGGGCGGCACGTCTTTTTATCTGAAGATTGAG
Source organism: uncultured Bacillota bacterium (assembly GCA_949290895.1). GTDB lineage: Bacteria > Bacillota > Clostridia > Christensenellales > Borkfalkiaceae > UMGS775. The sequence goes on along the minus strand of CASETU010000016.1, from coordinate 33,597 downwards.
GGCGAAAAGGCGGTAAAGTGTAACACAACGCTGCTCGGAAAGCATAATATCAGTAATATATGCCTTGCGGCGGCGGTCGCGTATAAAATCGGGCTTTCCCCGAAAGAGATCGCGGGGGGCATCAACCGTCTGAAAGCCGTGGAACACCGTCTGGAGATGGTGACCAACAACAAGGATATCCGCATCATCGACGATTCGTATAACTCCAACCGCGACGGCGTGCACGCCGCGCTGGAAGTGCTTTCCTCCTTCGAGGGCAGAAAGATCGTGCTTACGCCGGGGCTGGTGGAGCTGGGCAAGGAGGAAAACATCGCCAACTACGAGATGGGTAAGGCAATCGCCGCCGTGGCGGATAAACTCATCGTCATCGGCAGGCATAACGCGGAAATGCTCATCAAGGGCTGGTACGAAGGCGGCAGGGGCAACGAAGACGTACTCTTTGCAAAGTCTTTGGAAAAGGGCAACGCCATGCTCAACGAAATCATGCGCGCGGGCGACGTGGTGCTTTTTGAAAACGATTTGCCCGATACCTATTGCTGAAACCGCGTTTGGGGCGGGCAGAAGTTTTCGATAAGTCGCGACGACGTAAAAAAGATTGCGACATCGTAAAAAACTGCGCTGCCGTAAAAAGGCGTTGCGTGCCGCAAAACTCCTGAGCGCCGCGCGGGCGGCATTTGCCGCCGAACGAATGGGGGCGCGCCTTGTTTTCGCCGCAGTCGTCGGCGAAAGGACGCCGCGGAAAAAGTTTATAAAATACATACGAAACACCAAAGCAATCAAAAAAGCGGAGGTGTTTTTTTATGAAAGATATTCTGGTGTTTTTCGGCGGACAGAGCACGGAGCACGATATTTCCGTTCTGACGGGCGTGATGACGGCGGGTTCGCTGGACAAGGAAAAATATAACGTGTATCCCGTATACGTTTCGCGGGAGGGCAGCTGGTATAGCGGGGAAGAGCTGTTCGACGTCGGCTGGTATACCCAAAAAGCGCGCATGCCCGCGCAAGTGACTCTCGTCGCTGGGGACAATACGCTTTATAAGGTGGTCAGGGGCAAAAAGCTCAAGCCGCTTTGCAAACCGAAGTGCATCGTCAACTGCATGCACGGGGAACGCGGCGAGGACGGCTGTCTCGCCGCGGTGGCGGAGCTGTGCTCGATCCCGCTGGTCGGTTCGCCGCTGGCGGCGTCTTCCGTTGCCCTCGACAAAGTGGCGGCAAAGTATTATCTGAAAGGCTTAGGGGTCAAGACCATGCCCTTCGAGGTGCTTCGGGAAGATACCGATCTGAAAGCCGTGGGGGAAAAGCTCGGTTATCCGCTGATGGTAAAGCCCGCAAGGCAGGGTTCGTCCGTGGGGGTGAACAAGGCGGAAACGCTCGCCGAGCTGGAGCGCAGCGTCAACAAGGCGAAGAAGTTCGACGACAAGGTTCTCATCGAAAAATTTGCCGCGGGCAAGGTGGAAATCAACGCCGCGGCGTACCGCGCGGGCGGAAAGATCGTCGTTTCCGAATGCGAAATGCCCGCAACGTCCAACCGTTTTCTTACCTTTGAAGACAAATACGTTAAGGGAGAACGGATTTTCCCCGCGCCGATATCCAAAAAGCTTTCCGATAAGATACGTTCGCTTACGGAAAAAATATATGAAGGGCTGGACTGCTCCAGCGTGATACGCGTCGACTATCTGCTGTGCGACGGCGCGGTGTACGTCAACGAAGTCAACTCCGTGCCCGGCTCGATGGCGTATTATCTTTTCTGCGATACCTTTTCGGAATTTTCCGCCATGCTCGACGAGCTCATTTCCGAAGCTTGCGAAAACTTTAACCGCCGTATGACGCTGATACGCCGTTTCGACTGCAACATACTTCAATCCGCGGGCGGAAAGAGCGCGAAAGGCGGCAAAAACAGATAGCGCTTTTGCGGGAAATTCTTCATCTGCCTTGCAAACGCTTTGACATTTTGCGGCGGATTTAGTAAAATAATACAAAAGAAAGACGGAGGGAGCAATGGAAAAGATTAAAATGACTACGCCGCTCGTGGAAATGGACGGCGACGAGATGACGAGGATTCTCTGGCAGTGGATTAAGGAAATTTTAATCGAGCCGTATGTGGAATTAAAGACGGAATATTACGATTTGGGACTGAAACACCGCGACGAAACGGAGGATAAAGTGACCCTCGATTCCGCCGAAGCCACCAAAAAATACGGCGTGGCGGTCAAGTGCGCCACCATTACGCCCAACGCGCAGCGCGTGGAAGAATATAACTTAAAGAAGATGTGGAAGAGCCCCAACGGCACCATTCGTGCCGCGCTGGACGGCACGGTGTTCCGCGCGCCCATTCTGCTCGACGGCATCACGCCCTATATCCCCACGTGGAAAAAGCCCATCGTCATCGCGCGTCACGCGTACGGCGATATTTACAAGGCTGTGGATATGAAGGTAGGCGCAGGCAAGGCGGAGCTTGTTTTCACCGATAAGGACGGCAAAGAAACGCGCCTTACCGTGCACGATTTCGGCGACGACGGTGTCGTTATGGGCATGCACAATACCGATAAATCGATTTATTCTTTCGCCCGCGCTTGCTTTAATTACGCGCTCGACGTGAAAATGCCCCTGTGGTTTTCCACGAAGGACACGATAAGCAAGGTGTACGACCACCGCTTTAAGGATATTTTCGCGGAAGTTTACGAAAACGAATATAAGGAAAAGTTTGCAAAAGCGGGTATCGAATACATGTATACCCTCATCGACGACGTGGTCGCGCGCATCGTCCGCTCGGAAGGCGGCGTGGTGTGGGCTTGCAAAAACTACGACGGCGACGTGATGAGCGATATGGTGGCCACGGCATACGGTTCGCTGGCGATGATGACCTCCGTGCTCGTTTCTCCCGACGGGATTTACGAATACGAGGCGGCGCACGGCACGGTCACGCGGCATTATTATAAGTACATCAAAGGGGAGGAAACTTCCACTAACCCCGTAGCGACGATCTTCGCCTGGACGGGCGCGCTGAAAAAGCGCGGCGAGCTGGATCAAAACGCGGCGCTCGAAAAGTTTGCGGAACGGTTGGAAAAAGCCACCCTCGACACCATTGAACAAGGCGAGATGACGGGCGATCTGGTCCCGCTCTTCAAAAAGGAAGGCGTTACGCCGAAAAAGCTGGAAAGCAAGGCGTTTTTACAGGCGATCGCAAAAAGGTTATAAGAGACTGCGGCGTCGGCAAGTATTTGCCGACGCCGCATTTTTTATGCATATAAGTTCTTCGGCGTTTTCGGCGTAAAATTGAAGGCTTAGGTTATTTGAAAAAAGGCGGCGTGAATTTTTTAGAAAAAAGATTTATTGAAAAAGTATTGAAAATTTGTATTGACAAATTACGTTAACGCATATATAATGAAACTATCTAATAAAATATATTATTTGGGAGGAGATGTTATGTTTTGTAGAAATTGCGGTTCTGAAATCGACGACAGAGCGGAAATCTGTCCGAAATGCGGAGTGCGGGTTAACCCGCAGAGTGCGTCGCCTACGCACGCGAACGACGACGCACCGAATGCAGGCTTTGCGGTACTCGGGTTTTTCTTTCCGCTCATCGGGTTGATTTTGTACCTTGTCTGGAAAGCGGATTATCCGTTGAAAGCGAAATCCTGCGGAAAAGGCGCGCTCATCGGCTTTATCGTAGGGATCGTGCTTTCCATTTTGTATGTTGTCATCATCGTTGCGGCGGCAGGTTGCATCGCGGCTAATAACCCCGGCACGTATTATTAAAGAAAAAACTGTTTTCGGAACGGTTTGATAGTCGAGGTGGGGTATGTTTTGTAAAAATTGCGGTATGCCGGTAGACGCGCAAAAGGACATTTGTCCGCATTGCGGCACGCGTCTTCGTGAATTTCACCCTACGGGGGACGCTTCCAGCACGGGTTTTGCGGTGCTGTGTTTCTTCTTTCCCCTTTCGGATTGATTTTGTATTTGGTGTGGCAAAAGGATTTCCCCTTAAAAGCGAAGTCCTGCGGGAAAGGCGCTCTTGCCGGCGTTATCACGGAAGCCGTGATTACGATTTTAACGGTAATTTTATACGTTATATTATTAAGTCGTTACATGGCGGCGGTTGGCGCATGAAAAACGAGGTGAAATATGTTTTGTAAATATTGCGGCGCACAGATAGACGATCGGGCGGAGATTTGTCCGAAATGCGGTTTGCGCGTGGAAGAACAGCGGAAAAGTTCGGAAATCGACGCGCCGAACGCAGGTTTTGCGGTACTCGGTTTTTTCTTTCCGCTTGTCGGGTTTATTTTGTATCTCGTATGGCAGAGCGAATATCCCCTGAAAGCGAAATCCTGCGGAAATGGCGCGCTGATCAGCGTTATCGTCAGCGCGGCGGTTGTGCTGCTTTATTTCATTATTTTTATAATAATATTTACGGCTCTCGCCGTGGGGGGCGCGCTGCCCGCACCAACTTGATTTTGAAAAGGCGTATTACAAAATAGAAAAAACGCTTTCGGTTTTAGCCGAAAGCGTTTTGCATTTTAAATCGATGTTTAGTTTGTTTGCGAGAAAAATCTTTTAACGGTGCATTTTCAAGGTGTTGTGGATAACTTCTGCGGAAAACGGCTGGTTTTCGTAAAGTTCGCCGTCCACGTTTAATGTGGAGTATTTTTCGCTTTCGATGGTGATTTTGTCGCAAAGTTCGGAATGTGCCTGCGGCAGGGAAAGCAGTTTGCCTTTTTTGAATTTCATCAGCGCGGGCAGAATTTTCAGTCCCTTGATCTCGTCGACGTAAACGAAATTGATTTTGCCGTCCTGCACGTCGGAAGCGGGGGATATCTTCATGCCGCCGCCGATCATGCTGGCGTTGGCGACGCAGGCTAAAAACGCCTTGTGTTCCCGCTTTACGCCGTTGGTTTCGGAAGTAAATTTCACGCATTTATAAGTGAACAGGGTGCGGAGCAGGCAGTTCGTATAGCCGATTTTCGTCTTTTTTTCCAGCTTGGAATAAAGTTTAAGAACTTCCACGTCTATCCCCATGCCCACCACGTTGATGGCGCGAAGGTTCGGCATCTGAATAAAATCTATGTATTTCGCCTCTTTTTTCAATATGATGTCCAGCGCGGCTTCCACGTCTTCGGGGATATGCAGGTGCCCAGCAAAATCGTTGCCCGTCCCGCAGGGTATCAGTCCGAATGTGATGTTTTCAAAATCGCAAAGACCGTTGACCACTTCGTTCAACGTGCCGTCGCCGCCCATGGCGACGACGGTTTTTGCACCGTTTTTTATCGCCGCCTGCGTCAGCGCGATGGCGTGTTTCGGATATTCGCTCTTGTGCAGGCGGTAGGCGACGTTTTCGCTTTTGAGCTTTTGCTCTAAGATCGCGAGGTTTTTCGCCATTTTTTTTTCGCCGCCCGCATAGGGGTTGTAGATGATGTCGAGTTCCATGATTTCCTTTCAAAAAATAAGGGCAAGTTTTTGCCCGTAAACCGTCCCGAAAAAATTATATAAATAAAGTTTACTACATTTTCGGCAAAATTACAACTTTTATGCTATAATAATTTTATGATTGACAAAATTAATGCACCGCTCAAAGCGTTGGCGGCGCGGCTCGATAAAAATTTATATCTCGTCGGCGGCATCGTGCGCAACTTCCTCATCGACGGAAAACTGTCGGGGGATATTGACCTCGCTTCCGCAAACACGGCGGAAGAGCTTTCCCGCGCGTTGGGCAGGGACTTTACCGTCGCCGCCGTCTATCCGCGCACGGGCACGGTCATGTTCAAGGACGCAGAGGGGCGGCATTACGAACACACCACCTTCCGCGGCGAGGAATACGAAGCGGGCGGCGGGCATACGCCCGTGCGCACGTTTTTCACCGACGACATCGCCGCCGACGCTTTGCGGCGCGATTTCAAGTGTAACGCCGTGTATTACGATTTAAAGCACGGGGAATTTGCCGACCCGCTGGGCGGCATGAAAGATATTCGGGAAAAAACGCTCGTCACCGTCGATTCGCCGCAAAAGGTCTTTTCTTCCGACGGTTTGCGGCTTTTAAGGCTTTGCCGTTTTGCGGGAGAGCTTGGATTTACGCCGACCGACGCTGTGAAAGCGGGGGCGAAAACCTTTGCGCGCAATATCGACGACATCGCGGCGGAACGGATATTCGCGGAGCTTTCCGCCATGCTCGTATCCGATGGGAAATATGCCTTTTCCGATAAAAAGGGGCAGTACGTATCGCTTAAAGTTAGTCACGAGATCGGCGTTTTGCAGCGGATAATACCCGAACTTACGGCGGGCGATAAGATGAAACAGCGCAGCGATTTTCACGATCACGACGTGCTGGAGCATTCTTTCAGAACGGTGCTTTATTCCGCGCCGTCCGTTCGCTTTGCCGCGCTTTTGCACGACGTCGGCAAACCCTACGCGATGAATCGTTTCGGCGCATACAAAACGCACGCCGACGATGGGGAGAAGATCGCGCGGGAAGTGCTTTCGCGCCTGAAAGCGCCAAACGCGCTCATTGAGGAGGTTTGCGCGCTCACGAAACTGCACATGACCGACCTCGATTTAAAGATGCGCGAGGGGAAAGTGCGCCTTTTCCTTGCGGAAAATCATCGTTATATCGAAAAACTGCTTTTGCTCAAGCAGGCGGACTATTCCGCGTGCAAGGACGATCTGTCCGTTGCGCCGGGCGTGCGCAAATGGCGGGATATCCTCGCAAAAATGCGCGAAGAGGGCGCGCCGCTCACATTAAAGGAACTTAAAATAAGCGGCAAGGAACTTGCGGCGCTGGGCTATCGCGGCAAGGCGCTGGGGGATAAACTCGGCGAACTCTTCCGCCGCGCCGTGCTCGACGGGCGGCTCAACGATCCCGAAAAATTGCTTGCCGCCGCGAAAATAGGGCTATAACGGAGGAATAACATGGACATCATTATAGTGATAACGGCAATCGTCAGCGTCGTCGATCTTTTCTTGTTGGTCGCGCTTTTATTAAGAAAGCCTAAGGCGCAGGGCGGCGACAACGATAAGCTCAGCGACGTGCGCAACGCCGCGCTCATCAACAGCATCGACCGCGCTTTTACCGCACAGAACCGCCGTATCGACGATATGACCGCACACCTTTCCGCCGCGGTGCGCGACCTTGCGGAAAAGAACGAGCGTTCGCTCAGGGAAATGCGTTATACCGTGGACGAAAAGCTTTCTTCCACGCTGGAACAGCGGCTGGAAGGTTCGTATCGTATCATCGCGGACAATCTGAATAAAGTCGCCCTCGGCATCGGGGAAGTCAACAAACTCGCCGACAGTGTGGGGGACATCAAAAAGATGTTTTCTAACGTGAAAATCAGGGGTACGTGGGGAGAAATTCAGCTGGAAAACCTGCTTTCGGATATCCTCGCGCCCGAACAGTTCGTGCGCAACTGCCGTCTGAACGCCGCCGTCGATTCCTTTGTGGACTTCGCCGTCGTTCTGCCCGATAAAAACGGCAACAAGACCTATCTGCCCATCGATTCCAAATTTCCCGTGGAAGAATACGCGCGGCTTGCGGGCGCGCAGAGCGAGGAAGCGGCGCGCGTCGCGGAAAAAGGGCTATTCGCTGCCGTCAAACGGCAGGCGGACAGCATCGCCGCAAAATATATCTGCCCGCCCGTCACGACGGATTTCGCCGTGATGTATCTTCCCGTCGAGGGGATTTTTGCGGAAGTCGTCAAAAACACCGATCTCGCGGCATATTTACATACAAAGCGCATTATGGTATGCGGACCGACAAACCTTTATGCTCTGCTCAACAGCCTGCAGGTCGGGTTCAAGACCGTCGCAATAGAAAAGCGCAGCCGCGAGCTGTGGCGGCTTTTGGCGGCGTTCAAGAGCGAGTTTTTAAAGTTTTCCCTGCTTTTGGAAAAGACGGGTAAAAAATTACAGGAAGCGCAGGATTCCATCGATCTCGCCTCCCGCAGGACGCGCACCATCGAAAGAAAGCTCAAGGACGTGGATGGCATCGACGGCGAACTGCCTGCGGAAGAGGACTTCGCATCGGAAGAATGATTCGGCAAAACGCTTTCCGTTTTTGTTGCAAAAAACGGATATACGTAGTATAATATAACAAATAAAATTCGAAAATAAAAAGGCGAAAGGTAAATGCTGGGAAAAATCTTCAAATACACTTTAGTGATTCTTTTGGGAATGCTCATCGGTGCGGCGGCAATCCTCGCGGCGGAATATTTCATCGTCACGAAAACCAAGGTCGGCACCATCAAGGGCGCGGTGCCCGCAATAGGCGAATATGTGGGCGACAGTCTCAACGATTATACGCTCATCGAGGCTGTGCAAAAGCTTTCCGCGTCCGATACCACGATAGGGCAATATACCGAATATCTGCCGTTTTTAAACGACGTGCTCGAAGGGTTGGCGCAGGACGAGACGGTGAAAAAGTTCGTGACGCTGGATTTGGATAAGATCAAGACGTACACTTTTTCGCAGCTCGGTTCCAACATCGGTTCGGCGATCAGCGTTACCGCGTCGCTCGGTTCGATTTCCGAATCCTTCGGATTTACCCTGCCCGATTTGCCGCTTTTTACGACAAAGGAAACCTTCGTAAAGATCACGGGAGAGGATTTTTCCGTGGCAAACGCTTACTATAAAGACAAGACGGAATCCATATATTATATCGAAGAGGACGCGTACGTCAACGCCTATGCGGGCGGCGTTTTGGTCGATTCCGCAAAGGAAAAGGCGCTTTATTTCAAGAGCGCGGGCATTATGGAAATCCCCGTGACCGACGCGGTCAGTTCCCTTTCCGAAACTTTGGGCGGCGTCAACAACATGACCATCGACGAGCTGAACGCCGATTTCGGCGTGGACCTCATCGGCGACAACGAACTCGTGGCGAAAATCGTGCACGGCGATGATACGCTGAGCTCCATTGCGGATAATTTCTCCGCGCGCGTCGACGCGCTGACCCTCGAGGGCGATCTCGGCATCGACCTTACGGGCACGACGCTGGAAAACATCGTCGGGGAAAACTGCACCGTGGGCGAGCTCAAGACGATGAATTTCGAGGAAAAAATCGACGCGCTCACGCTGGAACAGCTGAAAGTTCAAATCGATGAGGGCTCGCTGGCGGGCAAAATACTCACGCCCGACACGACGGTGGCGCAGATACGCGATTCCGCGTATATCGAATCGAAAATAAACGCGCTGACCCTTTCCGACCTCGGCGTCAACGTGGAAGAGGGCGGTCTGATGAGCAAGATCGTGTCCCCGACTTCTACCGTCGCGGAACTTAAGAGTATGAATTTCGAAGAAAAAATCAACGGCCTTACCGTTACCGACTTGGGTCTTACCGTCGAGGAAGGGTCTTTGACGAGCAAGATCATTTCTCCCGATACCACCGTCGCTGAGTTTAAGAGCATGGATATCGACGCTAAGGTGCAGGCGCTCAATCTCGGAGACGTCATCGAAATCAACGAAACGTCGCCCGCAATCCTGCGCGCTTTGCAGAACACGAAAATCGAAGAGCTCAGCACTTCGGTCAACGATTTGAAGCTCCAAGACGTCATCAACGTGGGCGAGGGCGAAAGTAATCCGATTTTGAAAGCGTTGTTCGAAAAGAATGCGACCGTCGGCAATATTTCCGCCACGATGAACGAACTCACGGTGGGCGATATATACGAAATTAAGGGATTTATCGACGCGAGTGTGATTAGCGAAGAAACGATGACGAGCGAAGATGTGTTGCGTTACAAAAATTTCCGTTGCTTCACCCGTTCGGGCGACGCGGCGACGGGCTACACCTATACCGAATGCGAAAAGCCGACGGGCGAATACGGCGAAGGAGAATACTTCAAGCTCGACAAAAACACGGGAATATGGCTTTTGCTGATGTACGAAAAGAGCGGTACGGCGGGCGCGTTTTCCTATAAGGAAACGGGCGATATAAAAATCGTGGATTTGGCGGATACCATTCAGACGGGCATTAGAAACAACATGGAAACTTCCACTTTGCAGGAACTTTACGAAATCGGCTTCCTTTCCGCAGTGCCGAACGAGAGCATCAAAAATTATACCCTCAGAGAGCTCGTGGAAATGGTGGAAAGTTTTCCCGGTATGTAAAAAAAGTTGACAAGCAAAAAATTTTTTGATAAAATAAATGAACCTTGATTGCGGCAGGACGCAATCCGAATAAGACCGGGAGGTAAAAGATATGACGAAATACGATATGCTTTACATTTTGGCGCCTGAGCTGGACGAAGAAGCGAGAGAAGTCATTATCAAAAAGTTTGAGGATCTGGTTACCGCCAACGGCGGCACCGTCGAAAAGACGGACAGATGGGGCATGAAGAAACTGCAGTACCCCATTAACTACAAGACCGAAGGCTACTACGTGGTGATGACCTTTGAAAGCGGAAAAGACTTTGTCGTCGAAATGAAGAGAGTTGTCGGCATAACCGATGGAATCATGAGAAGACTGATTACGAAGGCGTAAGCGGGAGCAAAATATGAACAAAGTGATCTTGATAGGAAATCTGACGAGGGATCCGGAGCTTTCCGAAACGCCGAGCGGCGTTGCGGTATGCCATTTTTCCGTCGCGGTAACGAGGGACTTTCCCAACAGCGACGGCACGCGCGAAACGGACTTTTTCAACGTGACTGTATGGCGCGGCAGAGCGGAAACCTGCGGCAGATACCTTAAAAAGGGGAACAAAGTTGCGGTAGTGGGCAACTTGCAGAACCGTTCTTACGAAGATAAGGACGGCATCAAGAGGACGGTCACCGAAGTTATCGCCAGCGACGTGGAATTTTTAACGCCGAAGAATGCTTCCGCGGGCGAACCGTTTGCGGAAGAAGTCGTGGCGGTGAAAAAGCAGCGTCCGCAGCTCGAAGCGCTGGATAACGACGACGATCTGCCGTTCTGAAACATTAAGGAGTTTTAAGGATTATGGAAGAGAATAAAACGACGGTTAAAAAGGTAATAAAGAGAGTTCCCAGAAAAAAGGTTTGCGCTTTTTGTCAGGGAAAAATCGACAAAGTTGATTATAAAGACGTGGCTACGCTGAAAAAGTACGTTTCCGAAAACGGCAAAATTCTGCCGAGAAGAATGACGGGCGTATGCGCAAAGCACCAGAGAGTGCTTGCCACGGCAATCAAACGTGCGAGAATTACCGATCTTCTGCCTTTCAAAGGCGAATAATCGGCAAGGCGAGAATTGTTTTAAGCGGCTGAATTTCATCAGTCGCTTATTTTTTTGCGGCGGTCGCTTTTCAAGCGACCGCCTGTTTTTTGTCAAAGATTTTAAATTTATTGCAATCGAAATTAAAAAGCTGCGAAATTGATATGATGCGGTCGGGTGTAAAAAGGGGCGGCTTGCACGGCTGTCGGACTGCGTTTGGAAGAAAAAGCACGCGGCGTTTGCCGCAAGATGCATCAAAATTTTTCCGTAACAATAATTACGGCGCGCAATGATTTGCAAGTAAAGTGTGCGTTTCGGTTTACTTTTGAGGGCGGTTATAATATAATTAAAATAAGACAAAAGTGATTTAGCGGGGAAAATTCATGAAAAGGTGGAGCAAATTACAAAGACAGTTATATTTAATATTTGACGATAAAATTGATTTGCAAATTCATTGTTCGGTCTATCGAATGAATAGTCAGAGAGGGAGCACCGATTTGCCCAGATACTGGATAAGATTAAATAAAAAAATTATATTCGATTATCCGAGAATTGCAACGGAAAAAGAAGATTATCCTTACATTACCGAAATATCCGATATATCCGACCTGTTGAAAGAATACTTAGATACACCCAAAGAACAAATATTGATGAAGACTTTCGAGCGTGATAAGTATGGAATTACGAATTTGTTAAAAGCTGCCGATGTAAGAATAAGCGTAAACAAATCAGCGCAGTATTTTCAAAACAATAAAGTTGAAAATATTGATATTTGCCAAATGATACTCCAAGCGAGAAAGGTCAATTAAAATTCGATTTATAGAGTAGCAAAGAGAGCAAGGATTTTGAAAAACCCTTGCTCTCTTTCTATGGGAGCGCAAGCGCCCCGAACGAGTTCGATTCCGTCGCCTTCCTACGCAAAAATAAAAAAACACACGTTTTTCGTGTGTTTTTCTTTTTGGAGCAGGTGATGAGAATCGAACTCACAACCACAGCTTGGGAAGCTGTTGTTTTGCCACTAAACTACACCTGCGCGAGGTATTTAAAAAAACGAAAAAACTTTGCGGCGCGCCGCAAAAACTTCGTTTTTCGATTTTACTTTTCACATTATAGCACATCGCAAAAGAAATGTAAATTAAAAAAAGCAAAAAAATATTTGTCAATCCGCATAATATATGATATAATTGTCTAAAAAAAGGGGGAGGCGGCATTTATGGCTCTTTTCTTAAAAATCATTGAGTGGAGCGACGATTCGAAAGACCAAATCGTCTACAAATATCCGCTGAAAAACGCGGGGCGCGAAGTCAACCAGAAAAGTAAACTCGTGGTGCGCGAATCGCAGGAAGCGATCTTCGTGCATAAGGGACAGATATGCGACATTTTCCCTGCGGGTACGTACGACCTTAACACGGAAATTTTCCCGATCCTTTCCAAGCTTGCTGGCTGGAAGTATGCTTTTCAGACGCCCATCACGCTGGATATCTACTATGTTAATGTAAAGCAGTTCACGGGCATCAAGTGGGGCACGGCGAACCCGATCATGATGCGCGATCCCGAATTCGGCATGATACGCGTCAAGGGTTACGGCTCGTTCGCATTCAAGGTGCACGATTCAGGCGTGTTCCTTCGGGAGCTTTTCGGTACGAGTTCCTCTTTCAAAACAAGCGACATCACCGACTGGCTGAAGACCATGTTGCTTTCCGCACTGACCGACGCTATAGGGGAAAGTAAAATTTCCGCCCTCGATCTGGCGGGCAATACGCTGGAATTCAACGAAATCGTAAAACACAGTATTCAGGATAAATTCAAGTCCATCGGCTTGATGCTGACGAATCTCTTTATCGAAAACATGTCCGTTCCCGAAGAAGTGGAAAAGGCTATCGACGAGAGGAGCAAGCTCGGCATTTTGGGCGACAAGACGGACGTCATGCTGAAGATCTCCGCGGCGGAAGCGATGAAGGACGCGGCGAAAAACCAGGGCATGGGCGGTGCGTTCGTCGGTGCGGGTATGGGCATCGGCGCGGGCGCGGGGCTCGGTTCGATATTCTCCGAAGCCTTCCGCGGCGCACAGCAACCCGCAAACAACGCGAATGTCGCGGCGGGCGCGGCTGCGGGAGCTGCGGCGGGCGGCGCGGTGTGTCCCAAGTGCGGCGCGCAGATAAGCGCCAAGGCGAAATTCTGTCCCGAATGCGGGGAGAAACTCGCCGCCAAAAAATTCTGTCCCGAATGCGGAGCGGAAGTCAAGGCTTCGGCGAAGTTCTGCCCCGAATGCGGCAATAAATTTTAAAAATATATCCGAAAAACGGAAAGGAGAAAGATATTATGGCAAAGAAGATCACGGCTGATACCAAGATATTCGACGCGCTGGAAATCAACCCCAAGGCGGGCGAAATCTTGATGAATTACGGAATGCATTGTCTGGGTTGCGCGCTGGCGCACGGCGAAACGGTCGGCGAGGCTGCGGACGTACACGGTGCGGACCTCGAAAAGATGCTCGAAGAGCTCAACGACGTGGAATAATCGTCCGAAAGCGGCGCGGAACGCGCCGCTTTTTCAAATTTTTCCGCATCGATTTTGCCGGGTGCGGGATATCTGCCTTTATTCAATGCAGGCAGACGCTTAGTTAAAAGATACGGGAGGAGAGTATGGAAGAAGATTTTAATGCCGAGGCAAAAGCCGAACAGGTCGAAACGAAAAACGTAAAGTGCGATTCCTGCGGCTCGAACATGAAGTTCGACCCCGCCAGCCAGATGCTGTATTGCGAGCATTGCGGCAGAAAGGAAAGTTTTGCCGTCTACGTGCAGGCTGACGAGCTGGCGATCGAAAACGCCCTCGGCACGGGCGGGACGGAGTGGAGCGGAGAAACGAAAGTTTACCGCTGCGAAAACTGCGGCGCGAAAGTAGTGCTCGATAAGGGCGAAACGGCTACGGTTTGTCCGTTCTGCGGCACGGCACAGGTCGTGGAATCGGAAGAACTCGCGGGACTCAAGCCAAACGCTCTTTTGCCTTTCAAACTGACGGCGGAAGGGGCGAACGAGTGCTGCAAGCGCTGGGCGAAGAAAAAGATTTTTGCGCCGCGCGCTTTCAAGAAAAATCTCAAAGCCGAAAATATCCACGGCGTTTACATACCCTGCTTTACCTTTGACAGCAACACCGAATCGATGTATTCGGGGCGCATCGGCAAGCGGCATACCCGCACCGTCGGTTCGGGCAAGAACCGCAGGACGGAAACGTATATCGTCTGGCGCAACATCGGCGGAACGTTCAATCATTTTTTTGACGACATCGGCGTCGTTGCCGGTTCTAAAGTGACGCAGCGCGATCTCGAAAAGATGGGACCGTTCGACAGCAACCGCTCTACTAAGTACGACGGAAAATATCTGCTGGGATTTTCTTCGTATTATTACGAAAAGGACATTTCCGCGTGTTGGGGAGAAGCGAAGCAGATGATGGACGCAAGGCTGAAAAGCCTTATTTTGTCGCAGTATTCCTATGACGTCATAGAATATTTCAACATCGGCACAAAGCACTATAACGTCACTTACAAATACGTGCTTTTGCCCGTTTATGCGGGGCATTTCGCTTTCAAAAAGAAAAATTATTCCTTTTTCGTGAACGGCACCAACGGCAGGGTTACGGGTAAGACGCCCGTGGCGATTTGGAAAGTGCTCGTCACCGTTCTCGTCGGGCTTGCCGCGTTTTGCGGGCTGGTGTATCTTATCATGCAATATATGTGACGCCGCCCGAACGAAAAAAACTCGTGGGCGCGATTCGGTGAATCTCGCTTGTAAAGTAAAATCGAATGCGGCGCGGATATTTCCGCGCCGTATAAAATTTTTTATGTAACCGTATTTTGTCCGTGCGGGGGAGGCGCGACGCAAGATATGGTGTATCGGGCAAATTCTTCAAAAAATCTTTAAAAATACGGCAAAAACCTTTAAAAAACAGTTGACTTCGGGCGGCAAATTTAATATAATGGTTAAGCTGTGTAATAGGGTTGATACGGAAAGTTACTTAATTTCGCTTTAAACAGCGGGCGAAAAGATAATTTCCGTTGACAAATGTAGAGGCTCGACCTCTGCGACTAACATCGGGTTACGTGAATCGCAGTCATTCGCAGCGACTTAATTTAATTAAGTATCGGCGAATGATTTTTTTATGTTCACGGATTCGACACACACGGCAAAGTTGACGAAATGTTAGGATAAAGAAAAGGAGAAAAATCATGGCAAGTCAGAAAATCAGGATCAAATTGGTATCTTACGACCACGAGATGGTGGACCAGGCGGCGGCGCGCATCGTTGACACGATGAAGAAAGGCGGCGCGAAGATCAGCGGGCCCATTCCTCTGCCCACGGAGAAGGAAGTGGTGACCATTCTGCGTTCGCCGCACAAATACAAGGACAGCCGCGAACAGTTCGAGATCAGGACGCACAAAAGACTGATCGACATTTATTCGCCGAACATCAAGCTGCTCGACAGTATTCATCTGCCTGCCGGCGTCGACATTAAGATCAAGTTATAAACAATAATATAGAATAAATACGGAGGTGAACTTTATCTATGAATAAAGCAATCATTGGGAAGAAGTTGGGAATGACGCAGGTTTTCGCGCCCGACGGCAAGGTGATTCCCGTAACGGTAGTGGAAGCGGGTCCGTGTCCGGTGGTGCAGGTGAAAACTTTGGAAAGAGACGGGTACACGGCGTTGAAGCTTGGCTTTGACGAAACCACGGAAAAGGCGCTGAACAAGCCGCAGCTCGGGCAGTTCAAGAAAGCGGGCGTGGCGCCGCAGAAAGTGCTCAAGGAAGTGCGTTTTGACGACGTGAGCGCGTATTCGGTCGGACAGGCTTTGAAATGCGACATTTTTGCCGCGGGCGACAAGGTGGACGGTTCGGGCGTGACGAAGGGCCACGGATTCACGGGCGTCATCAAGAGATGGAACAATCACCGTCTGAAGGAAACGCACGGCGTCGGGCCTGTACACCGGGAAGTCGGTTCGATGGGCGCGAACAGCACGCCGAGCCGCGTATTCAAGGGAAAGAAAATGCCCGGACAGTACGGACATGAAAACGTAACCATACAGAATCTTGAAATCGTGAAAGTGGATGTCGAGAGAAACGCGCTTTTGATCAAAGGTGCGATTCCGGGACCGGTGAAGAGCATCGTAACGATCAAGGAAAGCGTGAAAGGTTAAGGAGAAGGGACAATGGCGAACGTAAAATTATACAATATGGAAGCCGCCGAAGTGGGTACGCTCGAACTGAACGACGACCTGTTCGGTATGGAATACAATGAAGCGCTGATACATCAGGCCGTGGTGACCAGACTTTCCAACGAAAGACAGGGGACGAAGAGTACGCTTACCCGTGCGGAAGTGCGCGGAGGCGGCGCGAAACCGTGGAGACAGAAAGGAACGGGCAGAGCCCGTCAGGGATCGACGCGGAGTCCGCAGTGGACGAAAGGCGGCGTGGTGTTTGCGCCCAAGTCGAGAGATTTTTCCAAAAAGATGAATATTACCGCGAAGAGAATCGCTCTCTTTTCCGCGCTTTCGCAGAAGATCCGCGACGATGAAGTGATCTTTGTCGACGAATTGAAAGTGGCGGCGCCCAAGACAAAAGAAATGGTGAAATTTCTTGCGTCGTTCAAGTTGGAAAAAAGCGTGCTCATCGTGATGGACGATCACGACGAAGCGTTGCTCAGAGCGGCGTCGAATCTTGAAAAAGTAAGCACGGTGCCGGTGGAACTGATCAACACCTACGACGTGGTGAAGAACGCGAAGCTCGTTATTTCCAAAAAAGCGGCTGAAAAAATGCAGGAGGTCTACGGAGAATAATGTTAGCGCACGACATCATCATCAAACCCGTTCTGACGGAAAAAAGTTACGGCGGGATCCAGGATAAGAAATATACGTTCGTGGTGGCAAAGACCGCGAACAAGACGGAGATCAAAAAAGCGGTTGAAGAAATTTTCAACGTGCAGGTGGAAAAGGTAAACACGGTGAACGTGCGCGGCAAGATGAAGAGGATGGGCAAGAACCAGGGTCTTACCCCCGCATACAAGAAAGCCGTCGTACAGCTCAAGAAGGACAGCAAGTCCATCGAATTCTTCGATTCGCTGTCGTAAGGAAATAACGGAGGAAAAGCAAAATGGCTATCAAGAGATATAAACCGACTTCGTCGGCGCGCCGTCTGATGACGGTGAGCGCGTACGACGAGATCACCGCGAAAAAGCCGCACAGAGGTCTGGTGGAAGATCAGAGAAAGAGCGGCGGCAGAAACGCGCAGGGTAAGATCACCGTCCGTCACATCGGCGGCGGCAACAGAAGAAAATACCGCATCATCGATTTCAAACGCCAGAAAGACGGGATTCCCGCGACGGTCAAGACCATCGAATACGATCCGAACAGAAGCGCAAACATCGCTCTGCTTTATTACGCCGACGGCGCAAAGACGTACATCCTCGCGCCGGTGGGCATGAATGTGGGCGACGTGATTCTGAGCGGTCCCTCCGCGGATATCAAGGCGGGCAACTGTCTGCCGTTGGAAAACATTCCCGTCGGTACGATCGTGCACAACATCGAACTGCAACCCGGTAAGGGCGGACAGATCGCGAGAGCTGCCGGCATGAGCGCGCAGCTTATGGCGAAAGAAGGCAAGTTTGCCACGCTGAAAATGCCCAGCGGCGAAATGAGATACGTTCTCGTCACCTGCAAAGCGACCATCGGTCAGGTGGGCAACCTGGAACACGAGATCATCCGCATCGGTAAGGCGGGTAAAACGCGGCATATGGGAATCCGTCCCACCGTCCGCGGTTCGGTCATGAACCCGTGCGATCACCCGCACGGCGGCGGCGAGGGCAAGTCGCCCGTCGGCCGTCCCGGTCCGGTAACGCCGTGGGGTAAGCCGGCGCTCGGTTACAAGACGAGAAAACACAAGAAATCGTCCGATAAAATGATCATCAAGAGAATCAATTAAGGAGAACACAGGGAATGAGCAGAAGTGTTAAAAAAGGCCCTTACGTGGAAGAAAGGCTTCTCAAAAGGGTAGAAGAATTAAACGCTAAAAACGAAAAGAAAGTGCTTAAAACTTGGTCGAGAGCGTCTACGATATTCCCCCAGATGGTCGGGCATACCATCGCCGTTCACGACGGAAGAAAACACGTTCCCGTGTATGTTACGGAAGATATGGTCGGCTGCAAACTGGGTGAATTCGCGCCGACGCGCACGTTCAGAGGTCACGCGGGCGAAAAGTCCACGGGCGGCAAATAGGAGGTTTAATCGATGGCTAAGAATTTGAAAGAAAAAACTCTCCGCATCGCAGAGAACAAAGATAAAAGACCCAAAGCGATCGCCCGTCACGTGCGTATTTCTCCGTACAAAGTGAGAAGAGTGCTCGATCTGATCCGCGGCAAGAATTATGCCGAAGCGGTGGCGCTTTTGGAAAACTTACAGAAATCCTCTTCCGATCCCGTCCGCAAGGTGCTGATGAGCGCCGCGGCGAATGCGGAACACAATCTCGGCATGAGCAGGGACAATTTGTATGTGGCGGCGTGTTATGCCGACCAGGGTCCCACGCTCAAGAGAATGATGCCGAGAGCGCAGGGCAGAGCGTTCAGAATTTTAAAGCGCACCAGCCACATCACCGTGGTGCTGGACGCCAGAGCGTAAGAGGAGGACAGTATGGGACAGAAAGTTAATCCGCACGGTTTGAGAGTAGGCGTTATCAAGGACTGGGATACCCAGTGGTTTGCCGGCAAGAAGGAATTCGCCGCGAACATCAAGGAAGATTACACGATCAGAACGTATCTGAAAAAGCAATATTATCAGGCGGCGATCTCGAAGATCGCGATCGAGCGCGCGGCGCAGAGGATCGTGATCACGATTTATACGGCGCGTCCCGGCGTGCTGATCGGCAAAGCGGGTGCGGAGATCGAGGTCATGAAGAAAAAACTCGCAAAAATGACGACGTGCAAACAGATCTCCATCAATATTTCGGAGATCAAGCGTCCGGACGCCGATGCGCAGCTCGTAGCGGAATCGATCGCGGGACAGCTGGAAAAGCGCGTTTCGTTCAGAAGGGCGATGAAGCAGGCCATCGGGCGTTCCGTCAGGAGCGGCGTAAAGGGCGTGAAAGTGATGGTCAGCGGTCGTCTGGACGGCGCGGAAATTGCGAGAACAGAACAATATCACGAAGGTTCGATTCCGCTGCAGACGCTGCGTGCGGATATCGAATACGGTTTTGCCGAAGCGCATACCACGTTCGGCGTGATCGGCGTGAAATGCTGGGTGTATAAAGGCGAAATCATCGGCAATCCCGGCAAGAAAACCGTTGAAGGAGGCGAAGCATAAACTATGTTAATGCCAAAGAGAGTGAAGAGGAGAAGAGTACACCGCGGCAGAATGACCGGCAAGTGCACGAAGGGCAACAAGATCGCATACGGCGATTACGGTCTGGTGGCTCTCGAACCGGCATGGATCAAATCCAACCAGATCGAGGCGGCGCGTGTCGCGATGACGAGATTCATAAAGAGAGGCGGTAAGGTATGGATCGATATCTTCCCCCACAAACCGATCACGAAGAAGCCGCAGGATTCCCGTATGGGTAGCGGTAAAGGCGCGGTCGAATACTGGGTAGCCGTAGTGAAGCCGGGCAGGGTTCTGTTTGAGATGAACGGCGTTACGGAAGATGTCGCCAAGGAAGCGATGAGACTCGCGGGACATAAACTTCCCATCAAAACGAAGTTCGTGACGCGCGCGGAACTCGAAGCGGAAAATAAACAGGAAGGCGGTGAAGGCTGATGAAGACGATAGATATTAGAGAACTTACCGACGACGAGCTCAAAACCAAGCTCGCGGAACTGAAGAACGAGCTTTTCAATCTTCGTTTCCGTCACGCGACGGGTCAGCTCGAAAATCCCGTTTCATTGAGAAACTGCAAGAGAGACATCGCGAAGGTCAAGACCGTGATTCGCGAAAGAGAACTGAAGGCGAAGGCGTAACGGGGAGTACAGGTATGGAAAGAAATTTGAGAAAAGAAAGAGTCGGGATCGTGATCTCCGACAAAATGGATAAGACGGTTGTGGTGGCGATCGAAGAAAGAGCCAAGCATCCGATCTATAAAAAAACCATCAAAAGCACGCATAAGTTCAAGGCGCACGACGAAAAGAACGAATGCGGTATAGGCGATAAGGTCCGCATCGTCGAGACGAGAAAACTTTCCAAGGATAAGAACTGGAGAGTGGCGGAAATCGTCGAGAAGGCGAAGTAACGGGAGGGCATTGCAATGATACAACCACAATCGAGATTAAAGGTCGCCGATAATTCCGGCGCGAAAGAGATCATGTGCATCAGAGTGCTCGGCGGCAGCTTCAGAAGAACGGCGAACATCGGCGACGTGATCGTCGCCAGCGTCAAAACGGCGACGCCGGGCGGCGCCGTCAAGAAGGGCGAAGTCGTCAAGGCGGTCATCGTCCGTACGGTGAACGGGGTCAGAAGACCCGACGGCACGTACATTCGTTTCGACGAGAATGCCGCGGTCATCATCGACAACCAGAAACAGCCGAGAGGAACGCGTATTTTCGGACCCATCGCGAGAGAACTCCGCGATAAGGATTATATGCGTATCATTTCGCTTGCGCCGGAAGTATTGTAAGGAGAAGTGCGATGAGAATTAAGAAGAACGATACCGTAAAGGTAATAACCGGGAAAGACGCGGGCAAAACGGGAAAAGTCCTCGTGGCACTGCCCAAGGAAAGCAGAGTGGTGGTGGAAGGCGTAAACGTACAGAAGAAACACCGCAAAGCCAGAAAAGCGCAGGACGTAAGCAAGATCGAAGAGCAGAACGGCGCAATCCAGGCGAGCAACGTGATGGTGGTCTGTCCCAAATGCGGAAAGACGACGCGCGTGGCGTACGCGACGGAAGGCGACAAGAAGATCCGCGTATGCAAGAAGTGCGGCGCTTCGCTCGATTCCGTAAAGGAAACGAAAGAAGCGAAAAAGACGGCAAAGAAAGCCGCGGCGTCCAAGACGGAAGAAAAGAGCGCAGAGAAAAAGACGACGAAATCGGCTTCGGGCGCGAAGAAGAGTGCTTCGGGCGCGAAGAAGAGCACCGCAACAAAAAAGACAACGGCAAAGAAGGCCGATGCGGAAAGCGCTGAATAATCGGAGGTAAATTATGGCAGCAGCAAAAAAGACTCAGGTTGCTAAGGAAGCTGCAACCGAGAACAAGCCGGCAGAACTCAACAGGGTAAAGGCGCGTTACATCAACGAAGTCGTACCGTATCTTGTAAAGAAGTTCGAATATAAAAACATCAACGAAATTCCCAAGCTGGTGAAGATCACGCTGAACACCGGACTCGGAGACGTGAAGGACAACGCCAAGAGCATACAGCTTGCGGTGGAGGAACTCAAGACGATATCGGGACAAAAGCCCCTCACGATCGCGGCGAGAAAGTCGGTTGCGAACTTCAAAGTGAGAGAGGGCATGACGGTGGGCGCGAAGGTCACCTTGCGCGGCAACAGGATGTATGAATTTTTCGATAAACTGATCTCCATCGCTCTTCCGCGGGTAAGGGACTTCCGCGGCGTATCTTCGAAGTCGTTTGACGGCAGAGGGAATTACGCGATGGGCGTGAAGGAACAGCTGATTTTCCCGGAAATTTCATACGATCAGGTGGAGAAGATCAGAGGGTTCGACATTTGTTTCACGACCACGGCAAAGACCGATGAGGAAGCCCGGGAACTTCTGAAGGCACTCGGGATGCCGTTCAGTGCAAAGTAAGGTGAAAGGAGAACGACACAATGGCTAAAAAATCGATGATCAATAAACAGCAGAGACCCGCAAAGTTCTCTACGAGAGCGTATACGAGATGCAGCATCTGCGGACGTCCGCATGCCGTCATCCGTAAATACGGGATCTGCCGTATATGTTTCAGAAATCTCGCGTACAAGGGACAGATTCCCGGCGTAAAGAAAGCGAGCTGGTAAGGAGGAGAAAAGATGACAGACGTTATAGCAGATATGCTCACGAGAATCAGGAACGCTCTTCTTGCCAAGCACGAGACGGTGGAAATTCCCGCATCCAACATGAAAAAAGCGATTGCGAATATTCTTCTGAAAGAAGGATACGTCAGCGACGTTGCGTTTGAAGAAGGGAACGTACAGGGAAAGATCGTCATCACGCTGAAATACGGCGCCAACAAGGCAAAGGTCATCAGCGGACTGAAGAGGGTCAGCAAACCCGGTCTCAGAATTTACGTCGGCTACGAAGAAATCCCGCAGGTGCTGGGCGGACTCGGCATCGCCATTCTTTCCACTTCCAAGGGCGTCATGACGGACAAGGAAGCGAGAAAGGCGCATCAGGGCGGCGAAGTGCTCGCTTACGTTTGGTAGGAGGTTTCAAATGTCCAGAATAGGCAGAATGCCGGTGGCATTGCCGGCAGGCGTCAGCATCGACGTGAAAGAAAAGGAATTTACCGTAAAAGGTCCGAAAGGAACGCTTACGCAGGAATACGATCCGAAGATCAAGATCACGGTGGACGGCGCGGTTGCGCGTCTCACCCGTGCGGATGACGAGAACGAAACCCGTGCAAAGCACGGACTTTACAGAGCGCTTCTGCACAACATGGTCGTCGGCGTGACCGAAGGGTTCAAAAAGACCCTCGTGATCAACGGCGTAGGTTACAAAGTCGCGAAACAGGGAAACAAAGTAGTCCTCAGCGTAGGCTATTCGCATCCGGTGGAGATTTTCGAAGAAGAGGGAATTCATCTCGAATGTCCTTCGGCGACGGAGATCACCGTTTCGGGGATCGACAAGAACAAAGTGGGGCAGTATGCGGCGAACGTGCGCAGCATCCGCAAGCCCGAACCGTACCACGGTTACGGCATCCGTTACAGCGACGAAGTGATCGAGCGTAAGGAAGGCAAGACCGCGGGAAAATAATAAGCGGACTATTTAAGTTGCTTTTGAGGTGGGGAACGCATTCCCTGCTTACTGCGTCCGCGAGGATGCGAGAAAGTTTAATTAGGAGTCGAAATGATTACGAAGATCAACAAGAATCAGGATAGAAAGAAAAGACATAAGAGAGTCAGGGGCAAGGTGTCCGGTACGGCGCAGTCGCCGAGACTGTGCGTGTACAGAAGTCTGAATCACATCTATGCGCAGGTGATCGACGATACCGTGGGCAACACGATTGCGGCGGCGTCCACTCTCGATAAAGAGCTGAAAGGAACGCTCGAAGGCAAAACCAAGAACGAACAGGCAAAGATGGTCGGTCAGCTCATCGCGAAAAAAGCGATGGCGAAAGGCGTGGAAACCGTTGTGTTCGACAGGGGCGGCTATCTGTACACCGGTCGTGTGCAGAACCTCGCGGACGGCGCGAGAGAGGGCGGTTTGAAATTCTAACCGAAAATATTCTAAAAGAGAGGAATTTGAGTTATGGCAAGAGATAACAACAGACCTGCGCGCAGACCGGAAGCCGACGACGGCATGATCAAAAAATTAATTTGCGTGAACCGCGTCACCAAGGTTGTGAAGGGCGGACGGAATATGCGCTTTGCGGCGCTGGTCGTCGTGGGCGACGGCAACGGCAAGGTGGGCTGCGCCATGGGCAAAGCCAACGAAGTGCCCGAGGCGATCGAAAAGGCGACGCAGAAAGCAAAAAAGAATATGTTTAAATGCGCGCTTGTGGGAACGAGTATTCCCCACGAAGTGAAAGGCAAGTTCGGCAGAGGCGACGTTCTGATGTTGCCCGCGGAAGAAGGTACCGGCGTGATCGCGGGCGGCCCCGTGCGTTCGGTCATGGAAGCCGTCGGCATCAAGGACATCCGTACGAAATCTTACGGCACGAACAACCCCATCAACTGCGTGAAGGCGGCGATCGAGGGATTGCGCGCCCTCCGTACCGTCGAGGAAATCGCGGCGCTCCGCGGCAAGACGATAGAAGAGATTAAAGGTTAAGGAGGTCAACTTTTATGGCGGACAATCAGCAGATAAAAGTTACGCTCGTCAAGAGCACCATCGGCTCCACTCCGTATCAGAAGAGCGTGGTTGCGGCGCTGGGTCTGAAAAAGATCCGGTCTTTTAAGATCCACAACGACAACGCTTGTATTCAGGGTATGATCAAAAAGGTTTCGCACCTTTTGAAAGTGGAAAAAGTTTAAGGAGTAACGGACTATGAGAATAGATACACTGCAACCGGCCACCGGCGCGAGGACATCGAAAAAACGTCTCGGCAGAGGGATCGGTTCCGGTTTGGGTAAAACGAGCGGCAAGGGCCACAAAGGTCAGTGGGCGAGAAGCGGCGGCGGCGTGAGAGTCGGATTCGAAGGCGGTCAGATGCCTTTGATCAGACGTCTGCCCAAACGCGGCTTCAACAATCACTTCAAAAAAGTTTACACCATCGTCAACCTTTCGGATCTTTCGGGTTTTGAAGCCGGTTCCGTCGTCGACAAAGAGACGCTTTTGGAAAACGGACTCGTCAAGTATGTCAAGGACGATGCGGGGCTGAAGGTGCTTGGCAACGGAGAAATCAACGTTGCGCTTACCGTGAAAGCGGCGAAATTTTCCGCGTCGGCAAAGGCCGCCATCGAAAAGGCCGGCGGTACGGCGGAAGTGGAATAATCCCGAATACGGAGGGCGGAAATGTTTCAGACATTAGTGAAAGCATTTAAAATCAAAGAAGTAAGGCGCAAGATCTTCATCACGCTGGCGCTGTTGCTGGTATACAGGATCGGTTGTTATATCCCCGTTCCCGGTATCGGCACGGGACTGCTGACGGATGAGAACCTCGAGAGTTTTACTTACTTGCAGATTATGAGTGCCGTGAGCGGCGGCGCGTTGCAATACGGCACGTTGTTCGCCATGGGGATCGGACCGTACATCAACGCGTCCATCATCATCCAGCTTTTGACTGTGGGGATTCCCGCGCTTGAAAGACTTTCCAAACAGGGCGAAGAGGGCAGAAAGAAAATTGCCACCATCACGCGTTACGTCACGGTATTGCTGGCGATCGCGCAGTCCATCGGAATTATCATCGGATTTTCCGGCAACATCGAATGGAACAATCTTTTCGGTGAAAACCTGAAATGGCTGGGATACATCGCCCTGGTCATCATCTACACCGCGGGCGCGTCGCTGACGATGTGGCTGGGTGAGAGGATCACCGATTACGGCGTATCCAACGGAATTTCCATGCTGATCTTCATCGGGATCATCTGTACGCTCGGCAATTCGGTCATAGGCATTTTCACGGGGGAAGCGCCGCAGGCGGCGTGGACCATCGTGGTGTTCCTCGTGGCGACGGTGCTGATCTTTGCGGCGGTCGTTACGGTCAACGATGCGGAAAGAAAGATTCCCGTGCAGTATGCGAAACAGGTCAAGGGAAGAAGAATGTACGGCGGTCAGTCGACGCACATTCCCATCAAGGTCAACTCTTCCGGCGTTATGCCGCTGATCTTTGCGTTTGCCATTCTGTCGTTCCCCGATCTCATCATCAATCTGGTGGGGGTATCGAGCGACAACTGGTATTCGCGGAACATGGGAACCGGAAGCTGGCTCAACATCGTCGTGATGTGTCTGCTCATTCTGTTCTTTGCGTATTTTTATAATGCCATTCAGTTTAAGCCGGAAGACATTTCGCGCAGTATTCAGCAGAACGGCGGCTTTATTCCGGGAACGAGACCGGGCAAGCCGACGACGGATTATCTGAAACGCGTTTCCAACAGGATCGTCCTTTTCGGCGCAATTTATCTGGCGATCGTGGCGCTGGTGCCGACGATCGTGTTCAGAGCGATCGACGCGTCGTTACAGATGGCGTTCAGCGCGACGGGACTTTTAATTATCGTATCGGTGGCGCTGGAATTCAACCAGGCGTTGGAATCGCAGATCATGATGAAGAATTATAAAGGCTTTTTGAAATAATCATGAACATTGTGTTGCTTGGCGCGCCGGGTTCCGGAAAGGGAACGCAGGCGTCGCTCATTACGGAACAATACGGATTGCCGCACATTTCCACGGGCGATATGTTCCGCGAAAACATGCGCGAAAAGACGCCTTTGGGGGTGTTGGCGAAGTCTTATATCGACAAAGGGCAGCTCTGCCCGGACGACGTCACCGTGAAGATGGTGGAAGAACGTCTTTCGCGGGCGGACTGCAAAAAGGGATTTTTACTCGACGGATTTCCGCGGACGATCTCACAGGCGGAAGCGCTTGAAAAGTTCGTGAAGATCACCTGCGTGCTCGACATCGAAGTGCCGCTCGATAAGCTGCTCGGACGGCTTACGGGACGGCGGTGCTGCGAAAAATGCGGCGAATCGTTTCATGTCAGCGTCATCGGCAAAACCGAAATATGTCCGAAATGCGGCGGGAAATTGTACACGCGTGCGGACGATAACGAAGAGACGGTACAAAGCAGACTGAACGTATACGCGTCGCAGACGGCGTCGCTGATCGATTTTTATCAGCGGAAAGGCGTGCTGAAAAGCGTGAACGGAGACGCTGCCGTCGAGGAAGTCTTTGCGGCGGTGCAAGAGGTGCTGAACACATTATGATCACCGTGAAAACCGCTGCGGAGATCGAAGCGATGCGCGAGCCGTGCGCGATCACGCGGGATGTGCTCGATCTTCTCGGCAGAAGTTTGCGGGAAGGGATGACCACGGCGGAACTTGACAGGATCGCGTTTGAATTTATCAAGGACTGCGGTGCGGAGCCGGCGTTTCTAAGCTATTGCGGATATCCGGCGTCGACGTGCATATCGCTGGACGATATGGTGGTACACGGTATTCCGAACGAAAAACAGATCATCCGTCCGGGCGCCATCGTCAGCATCGACGTCGGCGCGGTGAAAAACGGATTCGTGGGCGACGCGGCGCGGAGTTTTTACATCGGAGAGATCGCGCCGGAAAAAAAGAAGCTCATCGACGTGACGCGGGAATGCTTTTTCAAGGCGATCGAGGATCTGAGCGAGGGTTCGCCTCTCGGCGATATCGGGTATCGGGTGCAGAAACACGCCGAAGAAAACGGATTTTCCGTCGTACGGGAAATGGTCGGACACGGTGTGGGCAGAAAGATGCATGAAGATCCGTCGGTGCCGAATTACGGAAAACGCGGCACGGGGATCCGGCTGAAAGCGGGCATGACGCTGGCGATCGAGCCGATGATCAACATGGGCGAACGGTATGTGAAGTTTCTTGCCGACGGCTGGGGCGTGGCGACGAAGGACGGGAAACCGTCGGCGCACTACGAAAACACGGTGCTGATCACCGGGGAAGGAACGGAAATTCTGACCTTGTAAGGAGAGAGGATGTACGTGGAAGTCGTGGCCGGGGACGTGGTAAAGTGCGATTGCGGACGGGATAGAGGATATTTTGCGGTGATGCGTACGGAAGGCAGATTCTGCTATCTTGCCGACGGCGCGCGGCGCAGGGTGGAAACGCCCAAAAAGAAAAACAGAAAACATACGGAATACGCGGGCAGACTGCCGGAAGAGATCGTCGGGCAAATAGAGCGCGGCGAGAAGGTGGGAAACGCGCGGCTGAAACGGCTGCTGAGCCGGTATAAAAATGCAGAAGCGGCTGCGGACCGCTGACGGAAACGGAAAAAAAGAAGTAGGAATAGGAGGAACGGTTTGTGTCTAAGGATGACGTCATAGAGACCGAAGGCGTGATAGTGGAGGCATTGCCCAACGCCAGTTTCAAGGTAAAATTATCGAACGGGCATATTATTACGGCATACATTTCGGGAAAGCTGAGAATGAATTACATCAAGATCATTCCCGGCGACGGTGTAAAACTGGAAATGAGCCCGTACGATCTGACCAAGGGCAGGATCGTATGGCGGAGCAAGAATTAACATAAACTTGAAAAGGAGAAACGGAAAATGAAAGTAAGACCTTCTGTAAAGCCGATGTGCGATAAGTGCAGGGTAATCAAAAGAAACGGCAAAGTCATGGTGATTTGCAGCAAGAATAAGAACCACAAGCAGAGACAGGGCTGAGCGGAACGGAATCCGTAAAAGCTCACATTGAACGGCGCGAACGCGCCGGAACGAAAACACACCGTACGTGTCAAGGCTTACATTCCAGAGCGAAAAGCGTGCGGTTTACGATAAAACATAAAGAACATAAAAAATTACGGAGGAGTTAAAGAACTTATGGCGCGTATTGCCGGCGTAGATTTGCCGAACAACAAACGTGTGGAGATCGGTCTGACCTATATATTCGGAATAGGCTTGCCGACTTCCAAAAAAATTCTGGCGGCAACGGGAGTCAATCCCGACATCAGAGTGAAGGACTTGGACGAAAACGACATATCCAAACTGAGGGAATATATCGAACACAATTTACATGTAGAAGGCGATCTCAGAAGTGAGGTCAGTCTCAGCATCAAACGGCTGATGGAAATCGGCTGCTATCGGGGCGTGCGTCACAGAAAGAGCCTGCCGGTAAGAGGACAGAGCTCCAAGCGCAACGCGAGAACCCGCAAAGGACCCCGCCGTACGGTTGCGAAGAAGAAGACGGCTACGAAGAAGTAAGGAGGGTTTGAAAGATGGCAGCAGCAACAAAGAAGAAAATCGTCAAAAAGCGGAAAGACATCAAAAAGGTCGATAAAGGACAGGTGCATATTCAGGCGTCTTTCAACAATACCCTCGTAACGATCACGGATACGCAGGGCAACGTGATCTCGTGGTCGAGCGCCGGCAGTCTGGGATTCAAGGGCTCGAGAAAGAGCACGCCGTTCGCGGCGCAGCAGGCGGCGGAAACGGCGGCGAGAGCGGCGAAGGAACACGGACTCCGTTCGGTGGAAGTTTTTGTAAAAGGTCCGGGCGCCGGAAGAGAATCGGCAATCAGGGCGATCACCAACTGCGATATCGAGATCACGCTCATTCAGGACGTATCTCCCATTCCGCACAACGGGTGCAGACCGCCGAAAAGACGCAGAGTATAACGGAGGAGAGAAGAAATGGCGAAATATACCGAATCGAAATGCCGCCTTTGCAGGCGTGAAGGCGCAAAGCTCTTTTTGAAGGGCGAAAGATGTTATAAAGGCGTATGCGCGTTGGAAAAGAGACCTACGGCTCCTGGACAGCACGGTGCGGCGAGAAAGAAAGTTTCCGAATACGGCTTACAGCTTCGCGAAAAGCAGAAGTGCAAGAGAATTTACGGCGTTTTGGAAAGCCAGTTCAAAAAATACTATCTGCGCGCCGACAGAATGAAGGGAATTACGGGTGAAAACATGCTTTCCCTTCTGGAAAGAAGACTCGATAACGTAATTTACAGAATGGGAATCGGTTCTTCGCGTGCGGAAGCGCGTCAGCTCGTGACGCATGCGCATTTTGCGGTAAACGGCAGACCTTGCAATGTCGCTTCGTATATCGTGAAAGCGGGGGACGTGATCACCGTAAAGGAAACGAAGAAGGATAACAAATTCTTCACGGAGATCAAGCAGATGAAAGTGGGCGCCATGCCGAAATGGCTGGAATTCGATCCCGAATCTCTGACGGGCAAGATCATTGCGCTGCCGCAGAGAGACGACATCGACGCGCAGATTGCAGAACACCTGATCGTCGAGTTGTATTCCAAATAATTAAGGCGAAAATTTTTAGAAACGGCAGGTTCCGGGGGGATAAACGGAGCGTATTCCACGGTTTCGGAAAGAATGCCCGGAACGGCCGCATCAATACTATTTTTCAAGGAGAAATTTCTTATGATGGAAATTGAAATGCCGAAAATAGCGGTGGAAGAAAACGAAGAAAGAAGTTATGTCAAAATCGTGGTGGAACCTTTGGAAAAAGGGTTCGGACTGACGATCGGAAACTGTCTGAGAAGAATTTTGTTGTCGGCGCTTCCCGGCGCGGCGATCACGAACGTGAAGTTCGCAGAAGGGGTCAAGCACGAATTTACGGCGATTCCCCATGTAAAGGAAGACGTAACGGAAATCATTCTCAATCTGAAGTGCGTTGCCATCAAAACGGCGAGCGTGGATAAGAATTTCAAAAAGAACGTAAAACTGTTCAAGGAAGGTCCGGCGGTCGTGACGGCGCGCGATATCGCGGGCGACGCGGAGATCGAGGTCCTGAATCCCGATCAGTATATCTGCACGCTGGATGACGGTGCGGTCCTCGATATGGAACTGACCATCGGGCGTGGCAGAGGATATAAAGGCGCGGTTTACAACAAAACCGATATTATCGACAATATCCCCATCGACAGCATCTACACGCCGGTGAAGAAAGTCAGCTATAACGTGGAAGCGATGCGTGTCGGACAGAGCGTGGATTTTGATAAACTCACGCTGGAAGTGTGGACGAACGGCGCGTTTTCCGGCAGAGACATCGTCAGCCTTGCGGCGAAGATCATGCAGGAACACATCGGGATGTTCGTAACGCTCAGCGAAGTGGGTAACATCGGAATTCTCGTACCTCCCGAAGAGGATAAGAAAATCAAAATTCTGGAAATGACCATTGAAGATATGGATCTTTCCGTACGTTCTTATAACTGCCTGAAGAGAGCGAACATCCATACGGTGGAAGACCTCACGAAGAAGACGGAAGACGATATGCTGAAAGTACGCAATCTGGGCAAAAAGTCGTTAGACGAAGTAATTTTCAAATTAGAGAGCTTGGGCTTAAAGCTTAAAGACAAGGAGGACTAAGAAAGTGCCAAGGAAATTAGGCGTGAACTCCACGCAGAGATTAGCGATCATTAAAAATCAGGCATCGTATCTTCTGTGGTACGGCAAGATCGAAACGACGGTTGCCCGCGCTAAAGAAGTGAGAAGCTATGCGGAAAAAATCATCACGCTGGCGATGAATACCTATGAAAACACCATTGAAGAAAAAGTGGAAGTGACCGACGCAAAAGGAAAGGTAAGCGTAAAGACGGTTGTGAAGGACGGTTCCAAAAAACTTGCGGCGCGCAGACGCATTATGGCGAAACTCAACGATTTGCAGGAAATCAAGGGTGAGAAAGAAAACAGAACCGCTTACAAGGCGAGAACGAAGGACGTCAACCATCCGTTGATCGAGAAAATTTTCAACGAACTCGCTCCCAAATACGCGGCGAGAAAGGAAGAAAAAGGTCAGGGAGGCGGCTACACCAGAATTTATAAACTGGGCGAAAGAAAAGGCGATGCCGCAGAGATGGCGATTCTCGAACTGATCGACTGATAAAAAAAGGCGTTTGAAACGCCTTTTTTTGTATTTATCAGACATATATATTTATTAAGTATAATAATTGACTCAAGTAAAATAAAAGACGGTAGTATAGTATATGGATGATTATGAAAAGATGCGCCTGAGCGACGAATACGATGATGACGGCGTGGAGTTTGACGAAGAGCCGGAACCGCAGATGAGTGAAAAGGAAAAGTATTTCGCGTTTTACGATGATATCAAGCAAACGCCGAAGGACGACTGGTAAACTATGTGGAAATTGCGCAAATATCTGAAAAATTACAAAAAGGAGACGCTGATCGCGCCGCTTTTCAAATTTTTTGAAGCGGCGTTGGAACTGGTGGTGCCGATCATGATGGCGGAGATGATCGACGTGGGAATCGTAAACGGAAACAGAGCGTATTGTTATCTGATCGCGGCGTTTCTGATCGTATTTGCGGGTCTCGGGTTGGTGTGCGCCATCGTGGCGCAGTACTATGCGGCGAAGGCGGCGCACGGTTACGGAACGGAATTGCGCTCCGCCGTGTATGCGAAGATCAATTCGTTTTCCCATGCGGAGCTGGACGCGCTGGGGATGCCGACGCTCATCACCCGCATCACGTCGGATATCAATCAGGCGGAAAAAGGCGTGAACCGCTTTTTGCGGTTGTTTCTCCGCGCTCCGTTCATCGTTGCGGGCGCGCTGATCGCGTCGCTGCTTATCGACTGGAAACTGGGGCTGATCTTTGTGGCGGTCACCGCAATCATGGCGCTGTTCGTGTGGCTGATTATGGCGCTTACCATTCCGCGCAACAAGAAAGTGCAGCTTTCCCTCGAGCAGATCAACGGGCTGACGCGGGAGAACCTTGCCGGCGCACGGGTGGTGCGCGCGTTTGCAAGACAGGAAAAGGAAATCGCGGATTTTCGGGAACGGAACGCGCGGCTTATGAAAATGCAGTCGGTCCTCGGCGTCATTTCTTCCCTGCTCAATCCGGTCACCTATGTCTTTGTCAATCTCGGGATCGTCTTAGTGCTTGTTTACGGCGGCAGATTCGTTTACGACGGTACATTGACGCAGGGAGAAGTCAGCGCGCTGATCAACTATATGTCGCAGATCTTGCTGGCGCTGGTGGTGTTTGCAAATCTCATCGTCGTGGTGGCGAGCGGGAGCGCGTCGTCGGACAGAGTGTACGAAGTGTTGCAGATGAAAACGGCGCTTCTGGAAGGAGATAAGGAAAATCCGGAAAAGCCGGATACCGTGCTGGAGTTCAGAAACGTATCTTTTTCTTATCATTCCGGGGGCGATCATGCCGTCGAAAACATTTCCTTTACGCTGCGGCGCGGGGAAACGCTCGGCATAATCGGCGGTACGGGGAGCGGAAAGAGTACTTTGATCGCGCTTGCGGAGCGGTTTTACGACGCGGACGAGGGGGAGATCCTCGTGGACGGGATGTCGGTCAAGGAATATCGGTTCAAAGCGTTGAGGGGAAAATTCGGTCTTGTTCCGCAAAAGGCGGTGCTTTTCAAGAACACGGTGCGCGGCAATATTCAATGGGGGAAGGAGGATGCAACCGACGAGGAGATCAAAGCCGCCCTCGACGTCGCGCAGATGGGAGAGACGCTTGCGGGTTGGAAGGAAGGCCTGGATAAGGTCATCGAGCAGGGCGGACGGAATCTTTCCGGCGGACAGCGGCAGCGCATGACCATTGCGCGCGCGGTGGTCGGGAATCCGGAAATTCTGGTGCTCGACGACAGTGCGTCCGCTCTCGATTACGCCACCGATTACCGTTTGCGCAAGGCGATCAAAGAGCGCTGCAAATCGACGGTGATCGTTATCTCGCAGCGGGCGAGCGCCATCCGGAACGCCGATCAGATTCTCGTGATGGACGACGGAAAGATCGTGGGAGAAGGAACGCATGAAGCGTTGCTGTCTGACTGTGAAGTTTATAAAGAGATCTGCGCGTCGCAGTCGGAAGGAGGTGCGAAATGAAGAAGAAAAAGACCCTTGATTTCGCAATTCTGAAACGTCTTTACCGTTTTATCCGCCCGAATCGGAAATATCTGTTTTTAAGCCTGTTTTTTTCTCTGATCAGCGTGCTTTCTTCTTTGTTCGCCACGGTACTTGCGGGGAAGGGCGTGGATTGTATCGTGTCGGCAGGCAATGTCGATTTTGCGGAACTCGGAAAAATCGCCGTGGCGATCGGGATCGTGGTGGCGGTGATTTTCGTCAGCGAATGGCTGCAGAATATCTTCACGCAGAAGCTCGCATACAGGACGGTACGGGATATTCGCAACGGGTCGA
>CASETU010000015.1 GCA_949290895.1 uncultured Bacillota bacterium | reverse complement strand
TTACATTCCGTGCAAGCCAACGTAATTTTATTTCTCGCTCCTTTTGCAGCCATGGTTCTTACCTTCCGATATCAAAAAATTAACACCCCTGTCGCTTTCGGAGTGCTTTACAAGTCTATCATTTAAAAAAATCATTGTCAAGCTTTTTCGGCGGATTTTCCGCAAAATTTTGCGGTTTTTCCGCGATTTTCGGGATTTTGTGTCTGCAAAAAAATCGACCGCAATATCTTGTGGAAATTTTTCCGCGAATTTATTTTATAACGCGTGTTTTTTTCGGGAAAAATGTGGTACAATGGTATTATGGCAGCATTTATAACGCACGAACTCCTTGCCCAAGCGGTGTATAACGAACTAAATCGGGAAGAAAAAGAGAAAATCCCCGCTCTTTACGCTTTTTTCATCGGCGCGCAGGGCGGCGACTGTTTTTTCACCTATCGTCCGCTTTCGGGCAAAAAGCGCAACCTGGGCAAGCTGTTGCACCGCAAGAACATATTCGCGTTTTTCGCCGCGGCGAAGGAATACGCCGAAAAGACGGGCGATTATTCCTATATTTTCGGATACATCACGCACTACGTCGCCGACACGGTGTTTCACCCTTTCGTGTACGCCACGGAATACCGCCTGCTTTCCTCGCTGAAAAAACAGCGCCGAAAAGACAAGGTGCATTTCCTCATCGAGCGGGACATCGATTCCCTTCTGTTGAAAAAAGCGGGCGTCCGCCCGCTCTTCAAAGCGGAAGAAAAAGATTTCGCCGCCGCATACGCGCTCTTGAAATACGCGGTAAAAAAAGCTTACGGGCAAGAGCTTAACGAACGGGCGGCGCTCAACGCGATGAAACGCTTTCCAGCGCGGCAGCGCTTTTTCGACGATCCCGACGGCACGCGCCGCAAAAAAATATACGCATGGGAGAAAAAACTGCATTTGCGGCACTTTTTTTCCTATATGTTTCTGCGCCCCGACCCCGACATTCGATTTGAAACGCTTTCCCTCGGCGAAGAAAAAAAGACCGTTTACCAACTGTTTGAAGAGGCGAAGGAAAAAAGCCTGCGGCTGATACGCGCCTTTTGTCGGCAAAACACTTTAAACGAAAGTGAGTTTTCGCAGGATTTCAACATCGGCAAACGGTAAAATTTTTCCTTTTGCGACATTTTGCCTTTCAAAGCTTAAAAGGTTTTGCGGAAAATTTCCGTGCAAAATCGATAAATCGAACTTTCTACTTGTTGCATTGAACGGTACAATCACCGATAATCACGACGGCGCGCCGCTTTTCTTAGCGGCGCGCCGTATTTCATCTTGCTCTTTTCCGCTCAGCCGTCTTTTTCGACACGCGGAAAAATTTTTTATATGACGAAAAGCAATGCGCGCGGCGTCATTCGCCCTGCGTTTCTTCCGCGTCCTTGTTCTTTTTGGTAAGCTCCCTCACCGCCTGAAATACGTAGCTGACGGGAATGAGGCGTATCTTGCCGCGGAAATTTTCCACGGACTTCATGTTGCTTTTCGGCAATATGACGGAAGAAAATCCCGCGTTCACGCATTCGCGCACCCGCATTTCCGCGCGGGAAACGCCGCGCACTTCTCCCGTAAGCCCGACCTCTCCGAACACCGCCGTGCCCGCTTCCAGCGGGATTCCCGTATAGGCGCTGGCGAGGGATAAAAGCACCGCCAGATCCACCGACGGCTCGCCCAGCTTGATGCCGCCCATGGCATTGAGGTAAACGTCCTGCGAATAAAAGGGCAGCCCCCCTTTCTTTTCGAGTACGGCGAGCATGAGCACGAGCTTGTTGTAGTCGATGCCGAGGCTCATGCGGCGGGGCATGCCGAAGACGGTCTTTGCGACGAGCCCTTGAATTTCCACGGGCACGCAGCGGTTGCCCGAGATGAACGGCGTGACCACGCTGCCCGCGTTTTCGCCCCGCGTTTCGGAAACGAATATTCCCGCGTAATCCTTGACGCCGAACAGACCGTTTTCCCGCATTTCGAACACACCGACTTCGTTGACGGAGCCGAAACGATTTTTGACGGCGCGCAGGATACGGTAGTTATTTTCCGCGTCGCCCTCGAAATAAAGCACGGTATCCATGATATGCTCCAGCACTTTCGGGCCGGCGATCGCGCCCTCTTTGGTGACGTGTCCCACCAAAAAGACGGTAACGTTTTTCGATTTTGCAAGCCGAGTGAGCCGCGAGGCGCACTCCCGCACCTGCCCCACGCTGCCCGCCGAAGAGGACAGCGCGTCGAGATATACCGCCTGTATGGAATCGACGACGAGAAATTCCGCGTCGTCAACGTTCGCCTCGATGTTCTCGAGCGCCGTTTCGTTCATCACGAGCATGGTATCCGATTCCACGCCCAGGCGGTTGCACCGCATTTTAAGCTGCGACGCGCTCTCTTCCGCCGATATGTAAAGCACTTTATGTTCTTTGGACAAAATGCCCGCGACTTCCGTTAAAAGCGTGGACTTGCCGATGCCCGGATCGCCGCCGAGCAATATCACGGAAGCGGGCACGATGCCGCCGCCGAGCACGCGGTCGAATTCCGCCACGCCCGTTTTGACGCGGTTGAATTTTTCCTCGCTGACGGAACTGAGTGGACGGGGTTTCGCCGCCGTTTTGTAAACGGGTTTGTCCGCCGCGGGCGCCTGCACTTCCTCGACGAAAGAGTTCCACGCACCACAGTTGGGGCATTTGCCCAGCCATTTGGGGCTGACGGAACCGCATTCGCCGCACACATAAGTCGTAACCGTTTTAGCCATGGTTTTAATTCTTTTCGTAAAGACCTATCCAGCTTTCGGCTTTCTTGACGAATTCCGCGTTGTTTTTGGTCTTCTTCATCATTTCGAGCAAACTTTCCATGGCGTCGTGCCGTTCGGAAAGGATTTTGCGCAGTTTGAATTCCACTTCGAGCTCCTTTTGATCCAGCAAAAGCTCTTCCTTGCGCGTGCCAGACTTACATATATCGATGGCGGGAAACACCCGCTTTTCGCTGAGCGCACGGGAAAGGTGGATTTCCATGTTGCCCGTGCCTTTGAATTCTTCGTAAATGACGTCGTCCATGCGGCTGCCCGTATCGATGAGCGCCGTGGACAAAATGGTCAAAGACCCCTTGTCGTCCCCTTCGATGTTGCGCGCCGCGCCGAAGAACTTCTTCGGTCCTTCCATCGCAAGCGGGTCGAGCCCGCCGGAAAGCGTTCTGCCCGAACCTTCCGTCGCGTTGTTGTACGCACGCGCGAGCCGCGTGATGGAATCCATTAAAATAACGACGTTTTTGCCCGCCTCCACCAGCCGCTTTGCGCGGTTGACCACCAGCTCCGCCGCGCGGATATGGTGCTGGTTGTTTTCATCGAAAGTGGAATACACCACTTCCGCCGAAACGCTGCGCTTGATGTCGGTCACCTCTTCGGGACGTTCGTCGATGAGCAGGACGATGAGCTTGACTTCGGGGTAATTGCGTTCGACGGACTGCGCGATCATCTTCAAAAGCGTAGTCTTGCCCGTTTTGGGCGGCGCGACGATGAGTCCGCGCTGACCGAACCCGAGCGGCGTAAACAAATCCATGCAGCGCACGGCAAGGTCGTTTTCCTCGCCCTCGCGCTCGAGGCGCAGCCGCACCGTGGGATAATAGGGCACGAGGTCGTCGAAATTCGCACGGCGCGAAAAAGCCGAGGGCGGCAGATCGTTGATCATCATGACGTCCTGCAGCGCCGCGGAATCGCCGTCCCGTACCGCTTTCGCCAAAGCCTGCACCTTGTCGCCGCGGCGCAGGTTATACTTTTTGATGCTCTGGTTGGAAACGTATATATCCCCCGCGGAGTTTTCGTAATTGTTCACCCTTAAAAAGCCGTAGCCCGAAACGTGGATTTCCAAAACGCCCTCCACGACGAAGGTTCCGTCCTCGTTCTTCACGGTATTGTCGGCAACCGTCCATTCTTCCACGCTGCCTTCCAGCCTTTTATATTTGTTTTTTTCGTCATAAACGCCGTCGGGGATCGTTTCGTAATATTCCGAAAGGTTCAGTTTCATTTTCGGCGGAGCGCCCCTCTTGGACGGCGTGACGGGGTCAAGCTCGCCGTGCTGCAGCTGCACGATCATATCCACGAGTTTTTCCTTGGCGATCGCCGTGGGCATTTTCACGCCGAGTGCCCGACCGATCTCGCGCAATGTGGTGAGGTGCATTTTGCTCAGTTCTTCTCTTTCAAAAACCCTCATTCTCTTCATAAATACTGCTCCTGTTACGATTTGTAAATACTTTTTCGCGACACGGCAAAACGCCGCGCCGCTAAGGCTCGTGTTTTTTATTTTACGGATACTGCCGGACGGCAAAGCGAACAAAACGAACAAACGCCTTGTTCCAAGAAGCGGAAATCCCGCGAAGAACGCCCGCGACATGGCGGTGCGCCGAAAAAAAAACGCCGATAAAAACGTTCTTTTAATTTATTATATCATATATTCCCGCATTTAACAACAAATGCGCTTAAATTATTTGCCGATATTTTTTATGATGTGTTCCGCATAGAGCGCGCCTACGTTGACAGAGGTTGCCCGCTCTATGCCCCTGAAAAAAGCGTTGGAATTGACTTCGCACAAGTAAAGTTCCTGCCCGTCCGAGAGAATGTCCACCCCCGCGTAATCCAACCCGAGCGCCGTCGCCGCGCGCTCCGCGACGAATTGCAGCTCCTTCGTGAGCTCCGCGGCTTCGCCATTTCCGCCCCGTTCGATGTTCGAGCGGAAATCCTCTTCGTTTTTCCGTTTCATCGCCGCGACCGCCTTGCCGCCGATTACGATGACGCGGTAATCTTCCCCGCCTTTGCCGATAAACTTCTGATAAAGGTGCGGATACATACGCAGTTTTTGAAACAGCGCCGCAAGCTCCTTTCTGTCTTTCGCCAGATATACGCCGCTGCCCATGGAGCCGTACACCTTTTTGACGACGACGGGATAGCCCAGCTCTTTCTCCACGCGGCTTAAAAAATCGGGGTCGTCGTTTTCTTTATACATCAGTGGCGAAGAAACGGTCGCGGGAAAGCGCAATCCCGTCCCGCTCAGCGCGACGAGGGTGAGCATCTTATCGTCGCAAAGCCGCACCGCCTCCGCGCGGTTGAACAGCCTGAGCCCGGCCGTTTCCAACATTCTCGCCAATATCACGTCCTTGTCGAGGAATATACAAAAGTCATATCCCGCCGCGTCGGCAAACACGCCCGTTCCCGCGACCCCCGCGCGCAGGCGGTTGGTCTTTATCACGTCACAAGTTACGCCGCGCTTTTTCAGTTCCGCCGTCAACTCTGCCCGCTGCGCTATCGTGGACTCGTTTTCAAAATATCCGTTTTCCGCTATGAATCCTCTCATCTGCCCAGCTCCTCCAGCACAGACTCCGCCGCGAGAGACGCCGAGGCGAACGCCCAGTGCAGGTTATATCCTCCGCAATCGCCGTCCACGTCCAGCGCCTCGCCCGCAAAATACAGTCCCTTCACCTTTTTGCTCTCCATGGTGAACTCGTTCACTTCCGCCGCGCAAACGCCGCCCGCCGTCACCTGCGCCGTGTCGAACCCCACCGCGCCGACGACCTTTAAGCGAAAATCCTTTAACGCGGAAACCAGCGTGCGAGCGTCTTTTGCGTTCTTTTCAAGCATACGTCCCACCTGTTTATGAACGATACCGTCCAAAATGCCGCCGTAGGGCAAACGCTCTTTTTCCCGCAGAACGGTATATAATTCCTCTTTCGTAAGTTCCGGCAAAAACTCGATTTTTATCTCGCCGCCCGAAGCAACCGCGCCCGAAACGGCAAACACCGCGGAACCGGAAACGCCGTAATCGGTGAAGATGACGTCCCCTTCCGCCTCCGCAACGTACCTGCCGCGTGCGCAAACGCGCGCGGACATACGTATGCCCTTGAGCCCGCGAATTTTTTCGGTTTCCGTCTTTAACTGCACGAGCGCGGGATAAAGCGGCGTTACGGTATGCCCGAACCCTTCCGCAAGAGAATAAGAAGTCCCGTCCGTGCCGAACTGCGCCCCCGCCTTGCCCCCGAAAGCGAGAATCAGCTTTTGCGCGAAAAACGACCTGCCGTCCTCCGCATAAACGGAGAACCCGTCCGCATTCTTTTTCGCGCGGACGATACGGCAATCGGTAATCAGCTCCGCCCCGTCGCTTTCCGCACGCCACCGCAACGCGTCCGAAACGGAGGACGCCTGCAGCGAAAGCGGATATTTTTTTCCCGTTCCTTTGCCGAGATATACGCCGACGCCGCGATAAAACTCCTCCGCCTCCGCATAGCCGTAACGAGAAAGCGCGCGATCGGGGAACCCCGCCGCACCGCTCCTGAAATGCGCGGGCGAAATATCCGTATTCGTGACGTTGCCCTGACCGTTCCCCGTTGCGGCTAGTTTTTTGCCGCAGCGTGCGCCGCGTTCCGCAACCGTCACGCCGTTTACGGCGGCGGAAAAGCGAACCGCGGCAATGAGCCCCGCCGCGCCGCCGCCGACGATGAGAACTTTTTTCTTTTCTTCCATATTTTTACCGTTTATTAACCTTGAAGCAGTATAATTTCATATAATAAGTATATTTTATCATAAAAATTTTACAAAAGCCACATTTTTCTCTATTGACTTGCATTTATTTTTGTTATATAATGTTAGTATAGATAAAAAACAATAAAAGGAGCAGGCCCATGAAAGAATTTTTTCAAAAAATAGGCGATTTCTTTGTAAACACCTGGAACGAAAGCCCCGAGTATATTTATATAGCGGGCGGCGTACTCGTCGCTTTGATTTTAATCATCATAATCAGTTGCGCGGTATCTTCCAAAAAGAAGAAGGCTAAGAAAGCCGCAGCGGAAAAAGCGGCAGCCGCACCCGCAACGCAGAGCAGCGCCGTAAAAGAAGAACCGAAAGCGGAAAAAGAAACCGTTTCCGAAGCGGAAGTTCCCGCCGCCGCGACGCAGAGCGCCGCCGTTAAGGAAGAGCCGGTCGAAACGGAAGAACCCGCCGAGGAAGTCGAACAAGAACCCGTAAAAGAAGAGCCCGCCAAAGAAACGGCGGCGCCGCAGAAACAGCCGGCAAAGAGCGCGGCGAAACCCGCGGCGAAAAAGCTTGCCGCCAAGCCCGCCCCCGCGGCGAAAGCGGAAAATGCGGAAAGCGCAAAGCCCAAGACCGCGCCCGACCATTCCACCATTTATCACGTGACCAAGAGAAAGGAAGACGGCAAATGGCAGGTCAAATACGCGCGCGGCTCGAAAGCGCTGAAACTCTTCGACACCCAGGCGGAGGCGGTCGCTTACGCGCAGAAGATCGCGGAAAACTGCGACGGTTCCGTCGTCGTGCACAAAGTGACGGGTCAAATCCGCAAACTCAAGGAAAAGACGCAAGCGCAGGACGAAGAATAATGCCCCGTCTTTCGTAAAAAAACATCAAAGCCCCCGAACGGCGTTCGGGGGCTTTTCATTTGCGTAATTTTCATATCGCGTTTCGGCGCAACGCGCCGACGCTTTTGTTTGCCGCCGAAAACGCCCCCACTCGTTCCGATTCGGAATTTTTCCGAAAAGAAACGCCGCGCCTCAGCGCCTCTAAGCCAAAGACAACTCACATCTTTTCGGGAATTTCTATGCCCAGCAGGCGGAAGGCGTTTTCCAGCGTTATCTTTACCGCCTTCGTCAGCGCGAGGCGGAAATTCTTCACGTTTTCCTCGCTGCCGATGATTTTATTTGCGATATAGAACTTATTATACGCTTTGGCAAGGTCCACCGCGTAACGGGTTACAAAAGAGGGCTCGTACTTTTCCCCCGCCTCCCGCACGACGGAGGGGAAATTCCCCAAAAGCGCGATGAGCGCGTATTCCTCTTCCGTGAGGTTTTCCACTTTATACGCACCTATGTCCCCGCCTTTTTTGAGCACGCTGTTGCAGCGCGCCCCCGTATACTGCACGTAAGGGCAGGTCTCGCCGTCAAAATTGAGCACCTTATCGAAACTGAACACGATATCTTTGATCTTATTGTTGTAAAGCGCGCCGAAGATGACCGCGCCCGTGCCGACCTGCCGCGCGATCTCGTCCTTGTTTTCCAGCGCGACGTTCTTTTCCTCGATGACGGCGCGCGCCTTTTCCACGCATTTATCGAGCACGTCTTCCAAAAAGACGACTTTGCCCGTACGGGTGCTCATCGCTCCGTCCTCCATGGAAACCATTCCGTAGGAAACGTGCACCAAATCCTTTGCCCATTCCTTGCCCATGAGTTCCAGCACTTTGAAAAACTGTTTAAAATGCAAGTCCTGCTGATAGGCAACGACGTACAGGCATTTATAAAAATCGTACGTCTTTTTGCGGTATACCGCCGCCGCCATGTCGCGGGTCGCGTAGAGAGACGAGCCGTCCTTTTTCAAGATGAGGCAGGGCGGCATGCCGTATTCTTCCAAATCCACGATCGCCGCGCCGTCGCTCATCTTCAGCAAGCCCTTTTCCTTCAGTTCGTCGATGATGGGCTGCATTTTGTCGTTGTAAAAGCTTTCGCCCGCGTAAGAATCGAATTTCACGTTCAAGCGGTCGTATATCTTCTGCACTTCCCGCAAGGTAATGTCCTTGAACCAACGGAACAATTCGTTCGCCTCCGCGTCGCCGTCCTCGATGAGTTTGAAATAATGCCGCGCCTCGTCGTCGAGCTCGGGGTGTTTTTCCGCCTCTTCGTGATACTTCACGTAAATGCGCATGAGTTCGCGGAGCTTGCCCCTTTCGATCTGCTCCTTATCCCCCCAGCGCTTATATGCCACGATGAGCTTGCCGAACTGCGTACCGTAGTCGCCGAGGTGGTTAATGCCGACCACTTTGTATCCCGAAAACTGTAAAATCTTATACAGCGCGCTGCCGATGACGGTCGTGGAAAGATGCCCGATATGAAAGGGTTTTGCGATATTGATGGAAGAATAATCGATACAGACGGTCTTGCCGCTGCCGATGTCGGAAGAACCGTACTTCTCCCCCGCAGTCAGCACTTCCGCCACCGTGCTTTGAGCAAATCCGACGCGGTCGACCTTGAAGTTAAGATAGCCGTTGACCGCCGCGACTTCGGAAATTATCCCGTCGCAGGGATAGGATGCGGCGAGCTCGCTCGCAATCGTCACGGGCGATTTCCGCAATATCTTTGCCAAGCGGAAACACGGCAGGGCATAATCGCCCATGTCGTTGGTCGGCGGGACTTCCAGCATGCCCTGAACGTCCTCTTCGCTTACGTTTTCGATCTTCAGCCTTTGCGCGATATACGATTTATAATCCATTTTGTCCTCTTTTTAAGATAACCGTCCCGAAACGGTGTTTTTTCTTTACGGAAATCCGACGCCATAGAGCGTTTGCCCGTAAAAAAATCTGCTTTTTATTCCGTTACAGTATAACACAAAATTTTATCGTTTGCAAATCAAAAAACTTGTAATTTTACGTATTTTGCAGTATAATAGACAAATGTAAAAGACAAATTCCGAAAAATCGAAAAGGAGAAATAAAATGAAACTCGGCGTAGTGGGTTTGCCGAACGTCGGCAAATCGACGCTTTTCAACGCGATCACGCACGCAGGCGCGGAATGCGCGAATTACCCTTTCTGCACCATTGAACCGAACGTAGGCATAGTCGCCGTTCCCGACGAACGGTTGAACGTTTTGGGAAAGATGTACAACACAAAAAAAATCACCCCCGCAGTCATCGAATTCGTGGACATCGCGGGGCTCGTCAAAGGCGCGTCCAAAGGCGAAGGTTTGGGCAACAAATTTTTGGCGAATATCCGCGAATGCGACGCCATCGTGCACGTGGTGCGCTGTTTCGACGACGAGAACATCACCCACGTGGACAACACCGTAGACCCCCTGCGCGATATTGAAACGATAGACCTCGAACTGATATTTGCGGACATCGAGAGCGTGAGCAAACGCTACGACAAAGCCTTTTCCCTCATCAAAACGGGGGACAAAAAATATAAAGTCGAGGCGGAACGGCTGGAGAAACTGAAAAAACACCTCGAAAGCGGAAAGGCCGCGCGCAGCGTGCCCGTTGCCGACGAAGAAGAAAAGGAATATTACGATTCCCTGTTCCTTCTGACCAACAAGC
Source organism: uncultured Bacillota bacterium (assembly GCA_949290895.1). Taxonomy (GTDB): domain Bacteria; phylum Bacillota; class Clostridia; order Christensenellales; family Borkfalkiaceae; genus UMGS775. Next base: position 2,487 of record CASETU010000015.1, on the reverse strand, counting down.
CCGTCATATACGCCGCGAACATTTCCGAAGCGGACATGGGAAAGGAAGCGGAAGAAATTCCCTATGCCCTGCAAGTGAAAAACTTTGCGAAAAGCGAGGGCAGCGAATATATCGTGATATGCGCCAAAACCGAAGAGGAGCTTTCCATGCTCAACGCCGAAGAACAGGCGATGTTTTTGACGGAACTCGGCTTAAAGGAAAGCGGGCTCGACAGGCTGGTAAAAGCGTCCTATAAGCTTTTGGGACTGATTTCCTACCTGACTGCGGGCGAAAAGGAAGTGCGCGCCTGGACCATTGCCGAGGGCACGAAAGCGCCCCAGGCAGCGGGAAAAATCCATTCCGACTTTGAAAAGGGTTTTATCCGCGCGGAAATCGTCGACTACGACGTTTTAGTGGAACTCGGCAGTTTTAACGCCTGCAAGGAAAAGGGCAAGGTCCGCTCCGAAGGCAAAGACTACGTCATCAAGGACGGCGACGTGGTGCTCTTCCGTTTTAACGTTTAATATGGCGTTTCTGCCTATAATTTTTCTCGTAAATTCAATGAAAAACTTACAATTGATTTGACTTTTTTTCACTCTGCCGCGCTTTAAGCGCGGCAGAGTGTTTTTTAGCAAAAAACATTTCCGTTATGAACATACGCAGTATTGTTATGTTTTTTTAACGGAAATGCTTTTATAATGATTTTAAACGAAAAGAAAAGCAAGGAGAAAAAGCATGAAAAAATTTCTCGCGCTGTTTCTGTTCTTCGCAATCGCTTCGGCAACAGTTTTCCCTGCCTGCAACAACGGCAAGACAAAGCCGACTCCGCCGCCCGATCCCGAACCCGAAATCAGCGAATACGCTGTCAAAGACCTGAACTACATCACCTCCGCCATATACGGATACAACGCGGTGCGCCAGGTCAGGTTCTCTTCCCCCGAAAAAAGCGAGGGACTTACGGAATACGTTTTATATTGGGGCGCAGACGGAAAACCTTTGGAAAACTTTACGAAAATAGCCACTATCCCCGCCGACGGCACCGATTACGTATACGACCTTCCGCCAATCGCCTATGTCCCCGAAGAGGCGGAAGAAATCATTGCGGAAACCTGGTTTCACGACATCAAGCTGGAAACGACCGCGGCAAAACTGCCGACGCTCGAACGCAGCGAAAAATTATTTGAATTTCAGGTAATCAGCGATTTTCAGCTGGGATATAACGGTTCACAGCAAAGCGTCCGTACGGAAAACGCTTTCCGTCAAATCAGCGAGATATCGCCAAATACTTCCGGCATATTTATCGTAGGCGACATGACGGAACACGGAACCGAATCGGAATATCGGGACATGATATCCATTATCGACCGTGTTTATAAAGACAAGGTTCCCGACCTTTATTACGCCATCGGCAATCACGAGTCTTACAGCAACCAGACTTACGAAGATATGCTCGGTCTTTTTGAAAAATATACGGGGCAGAATAAACCTTATTATTCGGTAGAAATAGGCGAAATGAAATTCATTGTCCTCGGCTCCGTCAAGGAAAGCGCGCAAGTCGGCGTATACGCGGAACTCGGGCGCGAACAACTCGACTGGCTGGAAAGCGAGCTGGAAGCCACCGACAACAACAAAACGGTATTCCTCTTTTTACATCAGCCGTTAAAAAACACCGTTTCGGGCACATTGGAGTCGCTTTCGCAAAGATGGTACGGACTTTACACCGCAGAAGATACCCGGCTACGCCAAATCTTAAAAGAGCACCCCAACGTAACGTTTTTTACGGGGCACACCCACTGGCATCTTGAAAGCGAAAGCCCCGCTTTATTCGGAAACGGCAAGGACGCAAACTACTTCAACACCGCATCGGTAGGCTATTTGTGGCAAGGTGCAGGCGACGGCGAGCATTACGGCGGAAGCCAAGGCCTCTTTGTAGAAGTCTTTGAAGACTACTTCACCGTACGCGGCAGAGAATTTGAGAACGAAACGTGGCTGACCGCCGCGCAATACGTTCTTCCGCGCACTTTTGCATAATGCGATTATAAAAAAATAACACACATAAAATGCGGCGCAGAAAAATCTGCGCCGCATTTTATATCGCTATTCCTTCACGCGAGTTAAATACTTATATAAACTATCATACTCATCTTGACGAAAAACATTTTTAAGCACAAGCGCCCCGCCGCAACTGCAAACTAAAAAAGCAGTCGCGGCGGGGCGCTTGTATGAAAAAAACGCAAAAAAGCGTTTTGCGTTTTAAAATTCAAAAAGCAACTTACATGGTAAATTGCTTTCTGAATAATATATGATAAGGGGGAAAATGATGAGCTTTTTTACGTTCCGCGGGAGCCGTTTGTTCCGTTCCCTTAAGAACAAGTATACTATACTACAATAAAAAAAATTTGTAAAGCGTTTTTCGACAATTTTTTAAAATTTTTTTTGAAAAGTTTTAACACATCGGTTTTTTATTATCAAACAAACCTTGAAAAAACCTTGATTTTGTGATATATT
>CASETU010000014.1 GCA_949290895.1 uncultured Bacillota bacterium | reverse complement strand
CCCTTGACCTTGGTGGAATACATCGTGCCGACCTGCGAACGAAGCCCCTTGCCGAGATCTTCCAGTCCGGCTCCGATGGGCAGTCCGTCTTCCGAGAACGCCGACTGCGTTCTGCCGTAGACGATCTGCAGGAACAGTTCCCTCATAGCCGTGTTGATGGCATCGCACACGAGGTCGGTATTGAGCGCTTCCAAAATGGTCTTGCCGGGGAGAATTTCCGCCGCCATAGCCGCCGAATGCGTCATGCCCGAGCAGCCCAGCGTTTCCACCAGAGCTTCTTCGATGACGCCGTTTTTCACGTTGAGCGTCAGTTTGCACGCGCCCTGCTGCGGAGCGCACCAGCCCACGCCGTGCGTGAGACCGGAAATATCGGTGATTTCCTTTGCCTGCACCCACTTCGCCTCTTCGGGAATGGGCGCGGGACCGTGATTCGGTCCTTTCGCTACGCAAACCATTTCTTTAACTTCTGCCGTTTGCTGCATTTTTCATCCTCCTACTCCGAAAAAAATTCGTTTAATGCCTAAATTCTTTGCAAGCAATCGCTTACTTTCCTATTCAGTATAACATAAACCGCATTTTTTGACAATTTTTTTTGAACGTTTTTTAATTTTTTCCGCCGCTTCTTTTGTACTGAAACAGATATTGCTGAAATATCCCCGCGTTTTCCTTGAAACGGCTTACAAAATACTCCGCCGCCTTACTCCTGTTCCTCTCCGTGCCGCGATAATCTTCTTTATATATCTTATAAATCCAGGTGTCTACGGGGAAAGAGTCGAAACGGTGAAAGGCGAAGAGCGAAACGCAGTCCGCCACCTTTTCCCCCGCGCCGACAAATGTGCAAAGCTCTTTTTTGAGAGTGGGAGTATCGAGCGCGCGGAGCGTCGAAAGCGAATACCCTGCGGCAATCCTTTCCGCCGCCGCTTTTACGTAGCGGTCGCGATACCCCAATCCCGCGCGGGTAAAATAGGAAAGTTCCTTTTCCGCTAGCGCTTTCGCCGTCGGAAAGGCATGCATTTCCCTGCCGCAAAAGAGATGTTTTTCGCCTAAATCCTCGCAAAGCGTATTTAATATTTTTTTAATGCGCGGGATATGGTTGTTCTGTGAAACGAGAAAGGAAATAAGCGTTTCCTCCTCACCCTGCCGAAGTATGCGGATTCCCTTGCCCGCTTTAGCCGCTTCCGCCAGAACGCCGCCCTCTTTTTCCGCCGCGGCATAATACGTACCGTAATCGGCGCCGAGGTCGAAAAAGCGGTAAAAATAATCCTTGTCGCCGTCCTCGGCCAGGATTACGGCGTTATCGCCGTCGTTATAGGCAAAGCAGGTCTTATCGCCGCTATGCACGAAAAATCCGCCCTCCGCCCGCTCGTAACGGAATATCTGCCCGCATTCCAGCGTCGAACGCACGTCGAAAAAATCGCCGTCGTAAATGATTTTTTCCATACCTTAAAATCGTTTTACCGTAAAAAAATCAAAAAAATACGGACCGCCTTTGCGGTCCGCTTTATAAACGTTTTTAGTTTTCCTTCGCGTACACGCTGACTTTCTTGTCGCTCTTGCCGCTTCTTTCAAACTTCACCACGCCGTCGATGAGCGCGAACAGCGTATCGTCGCCGCCGATGCCCACGTTGTTGCCCGCGTGGAATTTCGTGCCTCTCTGTCTGACGAGGATGTTGCCCGCGAGAACTTCCTGCCCGTCGACCTTCTTGGGTCCGAGGCGTTTGGATTCGCTGTCTCTGCCGTTCTTGGTGCTGCCGCCGCCTTTGTGGTGCGCAAATAATTTAATGAATAACATTATTTCCTTACCTCCTTACTTCTGAGCGATCTCGACAATCTTCACCGCCGTAAACGGCTGTCTGTGACCTTGCTTTTTTCTCTCGTTCTTCTTCGCCTTGTATTTGTACACGACGACCTTTTTCGCCTTGCCCTGTTCGGTAACTTCGCCCACTGCCTTGAAGTTTTCCGCTTCTTTCGCCAGCTTGACGCCGTTTTCGTCCGCGACCATCAGAACTTTGAATTCCACTTTGTCGCCCACGTTCGCATCGAGCTTTTCGAACTTGATGACCGAACCGACTTCCGCTTTGTACTGCTTGGAACCGTTTTCCACTATTGCGTACATT
>CASETU010000013.1 GCA_949290895.1 uncultured Bacillota bacterium | reverse complement strand
GTAACGCTGCTTTACAGGCGCAAAAACATCTATTCCTGCGTCAGTGAGTGCGAGATAGAATTAAACGGCAGGAGCGTCAAAGCAAAGGGTTTTCTCGATACGGGCAACAATCTTTACGATACAGAAAGCAATCTGCCCGTGGTGGTTTGCTCCAAAAGCGTGGCGTTTGCTTTGACCGACGGGTTCAAAATCAAAATTCCCGGTAAATACATACGCGTTTCCACGGCGGTCGGCGCGGATAAAATGCTTGTATTTAAAATAGATAAGTTAAAGATATATAATCGGGACAAGGTGAATATATTTGATAATGTATTGCTCGGCGTGGCGCGCCACGCGTTTGCCGAAAGCGGTTATGATCTGATATTGCACAGCGAATTTGTCGGAGGTTGTCTATGTTGAAAAATATTCTGGAAAAGCTGAGAACTTTGCTCGGCGAGTTCGATCTCAACGCCAACATACTTTATTATATCGGAACGAACGATGCATTGCCGTCTCCGCTTGAACAGGAAGAGGAAAACTCTTTGGTCGAGCGAATGGATAAAGGCGACGATAGCGTGAAAAGCGCGCTTATAGAACATAATTTGCGCCTTGTAGTGTATATCGCACGCAGGTTCGATAATTCAGGCGTCGATTTGGACGACCTTATATCCGTCGGCACCATAGGGCTTATCAAAGCGGTCAATTCTTTCAATTCCGATAAAAATATCAAGCTGGCAACGTACGCCTCCCGCTGTATCGAAAACGAAATCCTCATGCACCTGAGAAAGACGGTGCGCTTAAAAAGCGAAGTTTCCTTCGACGAGCCGCTCAACACCGACTGGGAGGGCAATGAATTGCTGCTTTCCGACATCATGGGCACGGACAGCGACGTGGTTTATAAAAAAATCGAAAGCGGCGTGGAAAACGAACTTCTCAAGGAGGCGCTTTTGAAACTCAACAACCGCGAACGCAAGATCATGTGCTTGCGTTACGGGTTGGACGGCGAAAACGAAAAGACGCAAAAGGAAGTGGCGGACATGCTGGGCATTTCGCAAAGTTACATATCTCGTCTTGAAAAGAAGATCATCGGCAGATTGAAAAAAGAATTTGCAAAAATGGTATAAAAAGGAAAAGTTTGCGGATAATTAAAGTTACGGCGATAAAACGCGTCCATAAGGGTGTACATAGCCGCTTTGCGGCGAGGAGGCGTTTTATGAAAGGTAAAGTGGTTATCTGCGGCGTAAATACGTCGGTATTGCCCCTTTTGAGCGAGGAGGAAAGCTATCACCTGCTTACCCGTATCAAGGCGGGGGACGAGAACGCGCGGGAGGAATTCATCATCGGTAATATCCGCCTCGTGCTCTCCGTCATCAAGCGTTTCTGGGCGAAAAAAGCCAACTCTGACGATATTTTTCAGGCGGGCTGTATCGGTCTTATCAAGTCTATCGATAACTTCGATTTAAGCGTTGGGGTGAAATTCTCCACTTACGCCGTGCCGATGATCGTGGGGGAAATCAAGCGGTTTTTGCGCGACGTCAATTCCATGCGCATTTCCCGCAGTATACGCGATACCGCCTATCAGGTGCTTAAGACCCGCGGAGAAATAGAAAAGGAAGACGAGGAGGCGACGCTTGAAAAGATTGCCGAACGCATGCATGTGGCGGTATCGGACGTCTCTTACGCGCTCGACGCTATCTCCGATCCCGTATCTCTCTACGATCCCGTTTTTAATAAAGCGGGGGACACGCTGATGATCATGGATCAGCTCGGCGATGAAAAGAACACCGACGAAAACTGGACGGAGAAGGTCGCGCTGGAAAGCGCGATGGCGCGGCTGAGCGACCGCGAAAAAAAGATACTGCGGCTCCGCTATTATGAAGGAAAGACGCAGACGGAAATCTCCGAAGAAGTGGGAATATCGCAGGCGCAGGTTTCGCGTTTGGAAAAAACCGCGCTCCGCGCCATTAAAAGCGGTATCGAGTAATCCGATAACGCGAATGGCGCGATTTGTACGCGATATTGGCTTATAAAAGTAATGTCCGTATTGTTCATATTATAAATTCCGAATAAACTTAATATAAAAGAAAAACGCCCGCCCGCCGCAAAATTTTGCGGCGGGCGGGCGTTTTTGTATGCTCGTCCTTATTTATGAAAGCCGTGTCATAAAGGGTATGGCTAATGCATATTGTATGGTATGGAAATTTCGTACAGTGAACTCAGGGAAAGAGAAGTCATCAACATAGCGGACGGCAGAAGTCTCGGCAGAGTATGCGACCTCGTATTTAATTATCCGGAAGGGATTGTCTTTGGAATCGTAGTGCCCGGGCGGAAAGGTTTTCGTTGGTTCAAGCCGTGCTGTAACGATATGTTTATCGATTTCGAGCAGATACAGAAAATCGGCAGCGACGTGATTTTGGTGGATCTTCGCGTATCGAACCGTCCGAAACCGCCGAAATATAACGATAAGGATTGCCACCGTTTAAGGGGCTCGTCTTCATCGGAAGGGCGGAGCAAGATCGATATGAACGATTACGAATAAAACGGTCATATTTTAAACACGGCAAAATCTTAACTGGCGATAATGCTTTTGCGATTTCGACATAATCAATATTAAAAACGCAAGTAATTTACTTGCGTTTTTAACAATGTTTCTATTTCATAATCACTTAAATCAAGCCTGTTGAAACGTCCGAAAAGCGCGTTTTTTTACTTTTCAAAAAAGTCAATGTTTGCGATTTCCATCGTTTCGGGAAGTGTTTCGTTTTCGTAAAACCAGGTGTTTTCATCGAGAAAATTTTCGCTGATTTTTTCGATGGGTGCCTTTACGTAAGTGCCTTTTGCCGTCGCCAGGATATCTCCGTTTTCGTTTTCCACAAAACCTTCCGCAATGTATCCGCGGGAAAAGTCGCGGGTGATCTTCGCTACGCATTTGACGGGTTCGTTTAAGGGTACGGGTTTTTTAAAACGGACAGAAAGTTCTCCCGTCACAGCCCATAAATCGGGGTGTCCGATCTGCGCCGCGCGCCCGAGCGTTTCGTCTAATAAAGAGGAGATCATGCCGCCGTGCATACGGTTCGGATAGCTTTGATGTATGTCGAGCGGGGTGGTGATTCCCACCATGATGTCGTTTTCAAGTTCGTAAAATTTACTTTTCAGCGATGCGTCGCTTTTCAATCCGCATACGATGCACATATCCGAATTGTTCTGTTTTTTTAATACTTTCAGTTTCATGTTTTGATTTGCCTTTCGATAGAGAAATTAAATTTTATTATTTTCTTTTTTGCGCAGCGCGTTGTTTTAAAGCGGAGACGCGGCGCGCTTTATCTTGCAAAATTCGTGCGCACTTTGGGTTCGACGGCGGGTTTTTCCAATCCGCTTTTTTCGATGGATTTCATTAAGAACGCCATGTTTTTTCCAAGCATGCGCATTGTCTGCAGACCTTCTTCGTCCTGTTCCACCTGTTCGGGCGTATTGCCGTGTACCTGGTTCCAGTAGGTGGAGCCCGGCACGAACATGTTGGAGATGAACAGGTATTTGTTCAGCTCGTCGAACGTCGCGCTGTTGCCCGCTCTTCTTGCGGAAACGACCACCGCGCCGACCTTATGCGTAAACGCCTGCTTGCCTGCATAAAAGAGCCTGTCGAGAAAGGAAATGAGCGTGCCGTTTGCCGATGCGAAGTAAACGGGACTTCCGATCACGATGCCGTCGCACTCTTTCATTTTGTCTATTGCGGCGTTGACGCTGTCGTCAAAGGCGCATTTGTGCAGTTTGGAGCACACGCCGCATGCTATGCAGCCGTGTTTTACCTGCATTCCGTTTCCGATGCAAAGGATTTCCGTTTCAATGCCTTCGCCGTGCAATGCTTTGGCAACTTCGTCGAGCGCCCTTTTGGTGCAGCCGTTTTCGTGCGGACTTCCGTTGATCATTAAAACTTTCATATTATTGCCTCCTATTCGATTGATCATTTTGTTTTATACGGGTAAAAAATTTCCGTTTCGCCTTCAGACGAAGGCGTGGTTTTATCGATTTTAATTTTTTCAACTAGGGAAGATTTTCCTTTGTATGCCTTCATGGAAGAAAAGATGATTTCAAGTCCCAAAACGTTCATGTGGAATTCGATATGGTGCAGGGGATCGTATAATAGTAATGCGGCGAGCGAAATCGTTAAAACGGCTTGCGCCAGTGCCGGCCAGAAAAATTCATGGCGGTTCATACTGTCGAGCGAATGCGTCAGTTCTTTCGTGCCTTTGAATAAGCCGAACAGACCCCATGCCGTACCTATAATCAGCAATGCATTTTCCGTCGTGAGCAAGATGATGATGCCAGCGAGAAAGACGACGAGCGCCGAAGATAAGTTTGCCGTAAATGTCTTTGTATTTTTAAGCCGAAAAGAAGTGTAAGCAAAAACGAACGCCGCGTATGCGAGCAAAGCTCCTGCGATAACGTAATTGAGTACGGAAAGCAATTCGGTGGTAAATACGATAACGCAAATACCCGCGGCGATGAGCAGGGCGTTTGCGTGATAAAAGATGAAATCGATTGCCTTTTTGTTCTTTTCTTTCATCGTAATTTACCTTTTTGAATGCGTTTTTCGCGGTTTTGTATGAATCCGCGACAGGTGCGGGAAACGGCGTTTTGCGTTTTGCCGCGAGTGAGTGCGCACAATTATATCAAAACATATATTATATAATTATTTTACTATATCCGCGTCGAAAAGTCAACGCAGGTTTTCGCGGTAATGAATCTTCTTGACAAAAAATTCCGAATCGGGTATACTTTACGAAATCGGTTTGGAGAAAAGGTATGGGCAAGGAAAATAACGAAGGTTACGGTTTGACGGTATGGTATTGCGTAACGGCTGCTTTATTGTTGGCGGGATTGGTTATGCAAATTATTCCCGAAAGCACGATAATGGTATTCGGCAATCCGAAGGGTGCGCCTTATATTTCGCGTTTTTCTTATTTTGATTTTACGCATATCGGGTATGGCAACTGCTTGTTTTTTCTATCGGGGTGTTTGACGCTTGCGGCGCTTGTGCTCAGTGCGGTCAATGCGCGTAAGCACAATGCAAGGTTGGGGCTTGCTTGTTCTCTTGTTGCGTCTTTGTCGTTCCTGATAGCGGGGGCGGGCAGCGCGCTGTTTAATTCGCTTTCGTATTTTAACATTTTGTGTTGGGCGACGCTGATTGTTTTGTTTATCGCCGCGCTTTCAAGCTTTGTCCCTTATATCATAATGATGAAAAAATAAATAAAGTCGCCGCCCGCCGCGCAATTTTGCGCGGCGGGCGGCTTTTTTTATGATTTTTGCGTTCGGGCAGTAAAATGGATTTAAGATAATGTTGAAAAAGAAATGTATATAAAATGTTTCATGATTTGGGGGCGATAATCCCCTTTATCATTGGGTTTTTGACATTTTACAAATTAACGGAAAGATAAATTTTTAAGAATGTTATATAATGCGGATATTTTAATTGTTTTGTTTTTTTATTTTTTTTCAAAAATTACAAAAAACTGTTAAAACCGATTGTATTTACTGAAGAAATGAAAAAACAAACGCCAAATCGAGAAAAATGGAAAACATCAAAAATCGGTTTAAATGATTGCATGACTTTTAAAAATCGGCTACTTTTTTAAATTGATATTGACATTTCTTTGTCCGATGATAATATTAAAATTAATTAATAAACGGGGGTAAAAGGAAAAAATATCATGAACATTCGGGAGAAAACATTGAAAATCATAAAAAGGGAAGCGGAGGGATTCGTTCCTTTTCAATTTGAGTTGTGTCCGTCGCTTGTGGATAGGTTTAAAAAAGAAACGGGCGCTGAAAACTATGTTGAATATTACGATATGCCGTATTTTTCTGTTTTTTTGAATCCGAAAAATAGAAATATCGGTTTTTCCCGTTATTTTAAAGAGGTAAAAGCGGGTACGTTTTATAACGAATTCGGCGTCGCCTTTGAGCCTGTCGGAAAGGATCATTTTACGCACATGCTTGCGCCCATGAAAGAATTTACGGAGAAAGAAGATTACGAAAACTATCCTTATCCCGATGCGGAACTCGATTACGATTGGCAAACGTTCCGTGTTGAAGTGCAACGCGTAAAGGGTGAAGATAAAATCGCCGTAGGAATGCTTGCCATGACGATTTTTGAGATAGGCTGGTATATGCGTGGCATGGAAGAGTGTATGGTAGACATGATCACCGAAGAAGATACATTGAATTATCATTTTGACCGTATTACGGAAATTCGATGCAGACAGGCGGCGAAAATGTGCGAATGCGGGATTGACGTGTTGCATTTGGGCGACGACATAGCGACCCAGCAAAGCATGATGATGTCGCTCGAATTATATCGAAAATGGATAAAACCGCGTTTAAAAAAGGTGATCGATGCCGCAAGAGCGGTAAATCCCGAAATCATCATCGATTATCACAGCGACGGAAACTGTGAAAACGCGATAGAGGATTTAATTGAAGTTGGCGTGAACGTTTTGAATCCCGTACAGCCTGAGTGCATGGATATTTTTAAAATTAAAGATAAATTCGGCGACAGACTTTCTTTTCGGGGAACGATAGGGACACAGACTACATTGCCTTTCGGAAACGTTGAAACGGTAAAAGAAGAAGTGATGAAGGCTATTGAATACATGGGTAAAGGAGGGGGATTGATTCTTGCTCCGTCTCACATGATTGAACCGGAAGTGCCTTGGGAAAATGTTCTTGCCTTTGTAGAAACGGTGGAGGAGTATAATAATGGCAAGCATTTTAAAGTATTGAAATAAGGATGAATATATGTTCGGAAGCGATTTGAAATTTTGCGTAAAATTCAAGTATCAAAGCGATTATAACGGCAAAGCGCACAGTCACCCGTGTTATGAGCTCGTATATTATATAAGCGGGCAGGGTGTTAGCGAAATCGACGGAAAAAGCTATAAATTTAAACCGAATACTTTTTGTTTGATCCCGCCGGACGCTAAGCATAAAGAATGCGGGAACGGCGATACAGAAGTCGTATATATCGGCTTTTTACTGAATGAGAAAAAAGTGCAACTCGATGCGGGACTTTATGCGGACGAGAGCGGAGAAATTCTTTTTTTAATGGAAAAGATTTATAAAGAATTTCAGGATAAAGAGCAATATCATTCGCACATGATGAATTTGCTTACGGAAACCATCGTCGTAAAATTGCTGCGGACTTTAATAAAGGGCGGAAAGGACAAAGAAAACGAGATGGATTATATCATAAATTTCATTAAACTGAATTTTATGAAAAATCTGAACGTTAAAGACCTTGCGGAGTCTATTTCCTACAGTTATGACTATTTCAGACACAAATTTCTGGAAAAAATGGGCGTAACGGCGAAAGAATATATTGCTAGAGAGCGGTTTCGGTACGCAAAAGAATTGCTGATGAATTCCGAATGCAGCATTAAAGAAACTGCTGCGCTGAGCGGTTATAGTTCTCCTTCTCATTTGACGATGGTGTTTAAAAAAGAACTCGGCATCACACCTGCGGAATTTGTCAAAATGGTAAAAAAAGAACAAGTTCATCGCGAAGTCATAGTTCTGAAAGAATAAAAACCGTAGCACTTGCTTTTAAAAAGCGGCTATTTTAATTTAATCGTATTGACAGTGGTTTGCGCTGGTGATAGTATTGGAATATCAAAAGGAAAGCATGATTTAAGGAGGAAAGATGAAAAAATTAGTTGTTTGTATTGTTGTAATGTTTTTGACTATCGGAGCATTTTCCGTGAATGCTTTTGCCGCGAGTTCTTTGCCCGATTATGAGAAGATAGACATGAGCGCGATGCTCTCTTCCATGGTCAGGTCGGAGGATAACAAAGGTGCTTTGACGGACAAATTCCTGGATGCGGACGGGATAGAAAAGAGCCTTAATTATGCGAGTTTTCAGTTGCTGTACGGAAAGGTTGACGGTGAAACGCATGCGTTTGAACTTTTCGGCGGTACGGGGATGAATGCGGCAAACGATCAGGTTTGGGCGTACGGGGATACGATAGGTACTTCAGGTGTCGGTTTTTGGCGTTGGCAGATTCGCGCACGTGCTGGGGATGATGCGATTTTTAAAATCGTTTTAAAAGAAGATTGTGCTCTTACGATAGGACACACCGGCGTGAAAAATGCGTGGGATTTTACGATGAAAATGGCGCTTTATCGAGTGAATGAGGAAAATGGAACAGTTGAAAAGTTAGATGAAAAAGCGCAGACCGAAGTTAATACCGAATCGGATAAATACCTGATGCGTGTAGCGGATGCAAAAGCGGGAGAAACATATTATTATTGTATAAGCAGCGAAAACGTCAGCGGGGGAACGACGGAAATTGTTCCGTATTTCGTGTTCGGCGATCAGTGGAAGACATTAAAACAGTCGCGTCTTGCCGCACTGGATGAATTGTACGCATCTTTTACAGAAGAAGATTATACTGCAGAAGACTGGCAGAAAATAACGGAGGCTTACAATACGGGTAAAACCGCCGTTTCAGCGGCTTATACGCAGTCCGGAGTGGAGGATGCTTATAAAACGGCTGTCGGCAAAATGAGGGACGTATGGACGCAAGAAGAAACTGCGGCGGGCGTCGCCGTTTTTCGCGAAACGTGTGTGGAAGAGCTGAAAGCTTATGCCGAGGAAAAAGGTGAGCAGAATTATACGGTGGAAAACTGGGCGGCATTGCAAAAAATCGTAACGGATGCGGAAAGCGCGATCGACGAATTGACTTCAAAAGACGCTATTTTAACGGCAGTCGAAACAGCAAAGACGAATATCGATGCAGTGGAGACGAGCGCCGTCGCGGTGGAACTCGCTGCATATAAAGCAGAAAAGAAGGCGGAACTTGAAAGCTATGTAGGGGAAACGCTGTCCGATGAAGAGCGTATAGCTCTCGCGCAGGCAAGCCTTGTCGCGTATAAAACTGAAATCGATGCCGCGGTCGATAAAAACGCGGTCGATGCGGTGGTTGGGCAAGCGAAAGAGTATATTGATTTTTACAAGGAAGATACCTTCGTCTATAATATGTCCGATATGGTTTCCGCGACGATACGGAACGAATTCGGCGCGGTGGATACGCCCTATTCCGTTTATCAGTTGTTGTACGGAAAAGTCGACGGAGAAATGTACGAATTTACCGTTAAAGAGGGAGTTGGCGATAATTCTGCGGATAACAAGGTGTTTGATTCCGCAAGTCAGAATGCCGGATTTCGGCGTTGGCAGTTGAGGGCGTCGAGCGGTATGGATGCCATTATGAAAATCGAAGTAAAGCTCGATTCGCTCGTGCATATCACGCATCCTGTGCCTGCCGTAGCAGATCCGTGGGCAACTCATTCATTTATAAAAGTGGTTGCGGAAGATAGCGAAGGTTATCAGATTACCGTAAAAAATACGCAGATCACTTCGAATGTGGCTGCAGATTATTATGTGACGGACGTCCACGCAAAGAAAGGCGATATCGTGTACGTCGTGTATTACACTTCCAATTCTTCGCAGGCGACGACGGACTTCATTCCGCAGTTTGAAGTCGATGTTGCGAACTATAACGAAGACGAACGTCCGGATTTTTCGGCGATGAAAGAGCTGGAGGTTTTGAAAGAAAGCAAATATGCCGAAATCGACGAAAAGGTCGCGTCGTTTAACGAGTCGGATTATTCCGCCGCGAATTGGGGACAGATAAACGATATCGTGACAGAGGCGAAAGAAAATATCAAGAACGCCACTTCCGAAGAGCAAATCAATGCTCTTGCAGCAGAAACCATCGAAAAGTTGGACGCGGTGCCCACGTTAAGCGAGGATAATGCAGAATTGCTGGAATATAAAGAAGAAAAGAAAGCGGAGTTGGAAAAATATATGAATTCTCTCGGCGAAAAGAATTACAGCAAGGAAAACTGGCAGAAAATGACAGAGGCGTTGGAAAGCGGAAAAGCGAAGATAGACGAGGCGAAAAATACCGCTGGCGTCAATACTGCTTACGCGGCGGCAAAAGGAACGATGGACAGGATAGAGAAAAAAGAATCCGGTTGCAAAGGCGCGATCGAAACGCCGTTTTTCCTGTCGGTTTTGTTGCTTGTCGGAATTGCTTTGACGGTAAAAAAGTTTTCGGAAAGACAAATAAAAAGATAGTACGTGCCGATTAAAAGTTGAGCGTGCGGCGAACGGAGAAGATATGAAACGAAACGGAGTGAACGGGCAGGCGGTTTCGGTTGAGGATATAAAACGGCAGGAACTCCTTGCGAAAGCCAAAAAAAACAAGGAAAAATTCAGGATATACTTTTCCAAGTACTGGTTGCTTTACGCGATGTTGTTTCCTACGGTTGTGTATTTGCTGATTTTCAATTATTATCCGATGCTGGGATTGCAACTCGCTTTCAAAGACTGGAAGATGAAGGAAGGGCTTTGGGGAAGTCCTTGGGCGACGAACGAAGACGGAACGTTATTTTTGTTTAAAAATTTCTATGTCTTGATGTCGGACCATACGTTCTGGCAAAAATTCGGCAACACTTTGCGGATTTCCTCGTTGAGACTGATTTTCGGATTTCCCATGCCGATCATTTTGGTTATTTTTCTCAACGAACTGACCAGTGAGCGGTATAAAAAAATCATTCAGTCTATATCGTATTTGCCTCATTTCATTTCTTGGATCATTATAAGCGGTATCATCATATCCATGACGGAAAGCGGCACGGGATTCCAGAATATCATGAAAGCCATATTCGGAAAAGAACTGTATTTCTTTACGGATAACAACCTTTTTATCGTGATGTTGGTGGTATCGAGCATCTGGAAATCCTGCGGCTGGGGTACGATCATTTACTTCGCCGCGATAACCGGTATCGGGCAGGAATTGTACGAGGCGGCTACGGTGGACGGTGCCAACAGGTGGCAGAAAATACGCTTTATCACTTTACCGGGTATATTACCTGCCATAACCATCACTTTGATATTGAATCTCAGCAATATCGTTTACGGCGGGTTCGATCAGGTATTTAATATGTATAATACCGCTGTTTACGATAAAGGGGATATTTTGGAAACGTATCTGTATCGCATCGGCGTATCGGGCGGAGAATACGCGCTCGGTACGGCGGTCGGATTGTTTAATTCGCTGATCGCGCTGGTATTGACGTTAGTCGCAAATTATTCCGTCAGATTAATCGGAGGTGAGGGGATATGGTAAATCAGGCAACTTTACATGAAATTAAACCACTGCCTTTGAAACAGCGTGTAAAAAAGGGCTTAAAAAGATATTTCGGAATGAATGCGGGCTCGGTGATTTTCAATATTTTGAATTACATATTGCTTACCGTATTTGCTCTTGCCATGCTGTATCCTTTTTACTACGTTTTGGAAACATCCCTTAAAGTTCACGATATTTCCGGCGAAGTAGCGGTCGTGAAATACAACTTTTCGGCATACGTCACTATCTTGAACAACGACGGGTTGGTACAATCGTTTTTGCTGTCGATTCTGACGGTTGCGGCATCTACGGTCATTCACGTAGCCTTTACCATGCTGGCGGCGTATCCGTTGTCGAGAAAGCATTTCCGTGGCAGAGTCGCGTTCCTGCTTTTTATACTCTTTACTATGTTATTCAGCGGTGGATTGATTCCTTATTATTTGCTGATAACCAAGGATTTGAAGTTGCAGGACAATATTCTCGTTTATATAATTCCCGGTGCGGTCGGCGGGTTTAATATTATCATCGTGAAGAATTTTCTGCAGACCATTCCCGAAAGTTTGGAAGAGTCGGCAAAGATAGACGGCGCGAACGATTTGCGGATATTGATAAGCATCTTTATTCCGCTTTCCCTGCCTATCATTGCAACGATTGCGCTTTGGCATGCCGTTGGCAAGTGGAACGACTGGATGACGGGCGTGTTATATGTGCGGGATAAAAATTTACGCGTAATACAGAATTTTTTGCGGGATATACTCATTACCGCAAGCAGCAGTGACGGGCAAGGGGTAGTCGATCCCGAAATAATGAACATGGCGGAAAGCGTGAAAATGGCGGCAATCGTTATAGGAACGCTCCCCATAATTCTGATTTATCCTTTTGTACAGAAATATTTTGTCAAAGGTGTGTTGCTCGGTTCGGTAAAAGGATAAAGGAACGATTGAAAAATGGAGAGAACAAAAATTTTATTGGACACGGATATCGGCGACGATATCGATGATTTACTGTGTCTTCAGTTGGGATTAAATTTGCCGCAAGTGGAATTTGTCGGGATTACTACCGTTTTCAAAAATACCGTTTTGCGCGCGAGAATGGTAAAAAAAGTGCTTGAAATCAATGGCGCG
The DNA here is from genome assembly GCA_949290895.1 of uncultured Bacillota bacterium. Taxonomy (GTDB): domain Bacteria; phylum Bacillota; class Clostridia; order Christensenellales; family Borkfalkiaceae; genus UMGS775. The sequence continues at coordinate 9,973 of CASETU010000013.1, read as the reverse complement.
GATATTCCCGTTTATGCGGGAAGTGGAAATGGAATCGAGCAAAAAAACGACATTTCTCAGACGCTCTGCCAGTATGACGAAACGATGGATGAATCCCGTTTTGCTCCCGTGAACGAAAAAGAAAATTGCAGTGGCGACATGGCGGTCGATTTCATCATCGATACGGTAAAAAGATACGGTAAAGAACTGACGATACTCGGTATAGGACCTTTTACGAACATCGCAAAGGCGATTCTAAAAGATCCCGAAACGATGAAAGGCGTAGGCAGGATCGTCGTCATGGGCGGCGCGTTTTTCAACCATTTCACGGAGTGGAATTCACTTTGCGATGCGGAGGCCTCTCGTGTTATTAGCGAATTCGAAGTGCCGATCGAATACATCAGCGCGGACGTTACGCACAGGTGTTCGCTTACCGATGAAGAATATCGTTTTGTTACCGGTTTTAAAGAAGGATATAAAGGTTATCTCAGTGAAAAGATAAAAATGTGGAGAAAAACCCATATCAATACACATGCTGCGGTATTCCTGCACGACCCGCTGGCGCTCATGTATATCGTCGATCCCTCGGTCGTAAAAATGAAAAAAGTACACGTTTATGTGGAGAAATGCGGGACGAAGACGAGGGGAATGACGTTGAATCTCGACGATATGTATTGTTACAGCCCGCATAAACCGATGGAAAACGCGAACTTTGCTTCATACGACGTGAATGAAAAATTGTTCGTAAAAAAATTTATAGAAATCGTTTTCGGAAAAAAGGAGGAAAAATGAAAAAGTTAAGGGGCATTATCATTGCGTTGCTGGTGGTGATTATGACTTTCGGTTCGGTTGCCTGCAATAGAAACGGGCGAGAGAAAAAAGAGGGCTATACATCGCTGAGAATATTTATAAACAACGGCGACCGTTACGACGGTGCGGAAGTCGACAGGGTGTGGGAGGCAATCGAAGACGCGACCAAAACTCAGCTTTATTTTGAAGGCGCGCCGCATAATTCCGATTATTATAACACACTTAATCCTATGTTGAATACAGGCGATTTGCCCGATATAGTGTTTTCCGTACCCGGCGGATCGAGCGGTGCTTATGAAAAGTGGGCCGATCAGAAAGACGGTATACTGGTCAATATCGACGTTTTGCTTGCCGAACGTCCTGGTGAATATCCGTGGATTGAAAAATTGCTCGGTTCGGCGCAATATAAAAATCTGATGTATGACGGGGCGCATACCATTGTGCCTTATGTCAGCGACGCCAGCGGCTGGGGTATCTATTATCGTAAAGATTGGCTGGAGGCGGTGGACGAAGAGGTGCCTGTGACGCTGGAAGATTTTGAGCGAGTGCTTAAAAAATTCACGGAAAACGATCCTGACGGCAACGGCAAAAACGATACGTGGGGTATTTCTCCTGGCTCGGGCGCACATTTTTGGAATCCGCTCTACCATGCCTTCGGTGTACAGCCCGACTGGGGTCTCGATGAGGACAATAATCCCGTTTATATGTATGAAACGGCGGAATTCAAAGCGTTTTTGGAATGGGCGCACGGATTGTATGAAAAGGGTTACGTCGACCCGCAGTTTAATACGAATATCAACAATCAGGACAGAACTAAGTTTCAAGACGGCAAGACGGGCGTTCTGATTACGAACGCGGGGCAGCATGTAACCTGGGTGGTAACGCCGTTTGAACAGAAACAAGGCAAAGATAAAATCGTCATGGGCGCGCCTCCGGTAGGAACGGCTACGCTCGGTAAAGAAGGTGCCGGCGGTTTCTCCAACTGGGGCGGCTGGTGGGGAGGTTTCTCCATCACGACGGGGTGCGAAGACCCGCACGCTGCGTTAAGGCTGTTGGATTATCTAGTTTCCCAGGAAGGTTCGGATTTGAGAACGTACGGCATCAAGGGCGTGCATTATGACCTCGATGAAAGCGGGAACGTAGTTCCGAATGTTGAAGAACGCAACAAGGAGCCTCAGGAAAGATTTATGAGCGTCACAGTGAATGATGAATCGCAGCCTTTAGGCGTGTATCAGTTGGGCGCGAACTTCGGCGGAGCGTTGGATTGGTCTTCGTACGATACGACAGGTGAAATCAAAATCAAGATAGACGCGAAATCCATGGATGCGACGTATTATCAGCTTATTGAAGATGCGATGAGGTTGCAGACCTTGTCTACGAGTAAGCTGACCAACGTTACGGCATATCCGTCCACGATGACGACTAAGGCGAACAAAGTGACGGATACAATGCTGAATTTCGTAAATCCTGCGATTATCGGAACGAAAAACCTTACGACTGATTGGACTGCGATGCTTGCGCAATGCGAAAGCGACGGATTGAGCGATGTGAAAAATATCATTCGATCTACGATAGAAGAACTCGGTATCATCTGACGTTTAAGAGGAAAGCACTCTGTAAAATAAATTATAGAGTGCTTTCTTAAAAAGGAAAATATATGCTGAGAGGAATTTGTATATTGATGACGTGTTTGTTTTCGCTTTGCGGCGTCGGTTGTGCCGGTGGCGGGACGGATAAAGAAAACGGGGGAGAAGAAGTGTATCGCGGAGAATATTATAAAGAAGAATTAGAACATGCCGATCAGTCGAATTTATACGGTATGTGTTATCTGATTATGGCAAACGCGGAATATTTCGATTACGCAAAGGCGCTTAAGGCGCTCGATAACATGGGCGTAAAAAGTATTCGCAACTGGATGCATTTCGGCACTTTGCTGGAAGATCCGAACACGTTGAAAACGAGCGGTGTGGAAATGATGAAAGATATTCTGAAAGAAGCGTCCAAATATGGTTTTCAAATCATCGGAATGAATCATCAAAATTATTCGCTGGACGGATATTTTACTGTCGGTAAACACAAAAGGCAGGCTTATGAAGGGTCTAAATATTACGAATGGCTCGATTTGTATGAACAAAGCTGGTACACTTTGGTTTCCTCGTTTCCCGAAGTGACGTACTGGGAAATCGATAATGAGATAAACAATAAGGACTTTATGTATATCGACGGGGAACGTGAAACGCTCCTCAGTACCGAGGAAATGGCGGACATTGCAACGGATATGTTGTTTTATGCGTCAAGGGGCATTCATCGCGCAAACCCTGATGCGGTCACGATAATGGGCGGCATCGTAGATACGCTGGCGGTGAATCCGGAAGAACCTGATTATACATTAGGCACCGGCAATATGATACCTTTTTTAGAAAAAGTATACGATAATATTGACAGCGGGGAATTCGGCAGTTATTATTACGATGATTTTTTTCAATGCGCCGCATGGCATCCATATTACTACCGCTCGGCGATCGACGATAATTTTATTGAAAAAAATAACGCGATTTACGAAGTGATCAGACGTCGGGAAGGCAAGGACAAAAAGGTGTTTTTGACGGAATTTGGCTGGTCGGAGCAACATGTTACTCAAGAGCAGGTATGCGCTTTTATCTCTGATATGTTTGAAAAAATAAAGAAAGAAATGCCTTATGTGGAATCGTTACATTATTTTCGGTTATTGAACAATTTGCAGGAAGACGGACAAAAATATGGTTTGTATTACGATCCGAAACCTTTAAGCGAAGATAAGGATCCGAACGGCGTGCTTGCCGTCGGAATGCCCAAAACTTCCGCATATGCCTATCAGGCGGCTGCGGGCGGGCAGGGAGAACTGGATTTAAATAAAATAATATTATAAGGTGAAAAGATGATAAAAAAACTTGCGCTTATTTTGGCGGCTGTTGTTTGTTTGTCGGGGTTGTTCGCTTGCGGCGGAAACGACGCGGAAAAATATGGACCGAATTACCGTAAAGAACTTGAAGATGCGGATCAATCGTACTTGTACGGAATGTGCTACATTGCTTACGAAGGATTCAAGTGGAATAATGTGGATTATAAAAAGTCGTTCGAGCTTATGCACAATCTCGGCGTAAAAAGTCTGCGCAACTGGATGCACTCCGGCTGGCTGATGTCCGACCCTGAAACGATGAAAGAAAGCGAAGTCGCCATTATGAAGGATATTTTGGCGGAGGCTGCGAAATATGATATACAGATCATAGGAATGAACCATCACAACTTCCACGATCTGACGCAGCCGAACGGTGGTCAGCCGACGGCAAAACCGCGCAGAGATATGAGCGAGGGGAGTTACTATCTGCAATGGCTTGCCGATTATGAAACGACGTGGTATACTTTGGTTTCGGCGTTTCCGGAAGTAACGTATTGGGAAATCGATAACGAATTGAACAATGCCGAATTTATGCCGTGTCTGGAAGGCGGGACTTTTTCGCAGCAACAGATGGCGGATATAGCGACGGATATGTTGTTTTACGCGTCGAGGGGGATTCATCGCGCGAATCCCGATGCGATTACAGTCATGGGCGGCATTACCGAAACACAGGGGCTCGGGAGCGGACAGAATAAAAGATTTTTGCAGTTGATATATGATAATATTGCCAGCGGCGAATTCGGAAGCACGTATCCCGACGATTTCTTTCAGTGCGCGGCATGGCACCCGTATCTTACAAAAAATCCGGAAGTCGAATATTTTGTTCAGGAAAATCAAGAAATCTACGATGTTATTTTGGAAAACGAGGGAAAGGATAAAAAAGTATTTTTGACGGAAATGGGTTTTTCGGAAACCGCGATGAGCGAAGATATGAAAGCGCAGGCGATAATTGATTTTTATACTGCCGTAAAAGAAGAAATGCCTTACGTAGAATCGATGCACTATTTCAGGTTGTATAATGATGTCAGGGATTTTTCATGGAGCGGCAAAGTGTCCGCATACGGTTTGTTTTACGATCCCGATCCGTCTGTCGAAGACAAAGTGACTGCGACGGGAGAACTTGCCGTTCCCGGCAGTCCTAAAAAAGGCGCATTTGCTTTTCAGCAAGTTGCGGGAGGCTCGGGCGATCTTACGCTGATGCAAGCCGCTGAATGACCGATAAATTTTCAAGCGGCAAGTGCGCCGAATAAGCGCACTTGCCGCAATCTTTTGAAGTGAGGAAAAACATGAAAAACGTTATAATCCTGCATGCCGATCAGCAACGGTTCGATTCTCTCTCCTGTAACGGCGCAAAAATCCCGCACACGCCGAATATCGACGCGTTGGCGAAAGACGGGTGTAATTTTACTTCGCACTATTCGTCAAACCCCGTTTGTTCTCCTTCGCGGGCGAGTTTGCTGACAGGGCTTACCGTTACGGGGCACGGAGTCGTTTTGAACGGTTATCCGCTGTTCGACTGCACCAAAACAGCGCATATCGACGAATTTTCCTTAAAAATCGCAAAGGAACGAAACGGCGGCAGTGCGTTGAAAGAAAAAATCCCTACGCTTGCAGACGTGTTTGCGGAAAACGGTTACGATACAGCTCTGTTCGGAAAATTACATCTGCAGCCGACAAAAGCGTCGAAGGAATTCGGATACGATGAAAGTTGTAACAACTGGTTGGATAAAAGTCACGACGACTGGTATGGACCTTTGTGCGGTTTTAGGCATGTCAGGCTTTGTTCTCAGCATAACACCATTAACAATCAACTTTATCACGGCGGACATTACGCGAAGTTTTTATATGAAAAACATAGAGATGTTTACGATGCCTTGCTGAAAAAAGAAGGTGTGACGGGCAGATCTGAGACAAAGGGAGATATTTACATCAATCGCTTGCCGAAAGAACTCACGACCTCCATGTGGGTGGCGGACGAATTTGTAAATTACATGGAACAACGCGATAAAAACAAGCCGTTTTTTGCGTTTGTCGGGTTTCCCGACCCGCATCATCCGTTTACGCCTAGTTATGATTATGCGAAAAATTATCTTGACGCTGACGTGCAGGGCGGAAAGCGCTTGTCGGAGGATCAATATGCAAAGAAAAGCACGCATGTAAGAAGTTTCATCGATGCAAATTCACAGACGGAAAAAGATATTGTGCTCGCGCAACGTTACACGCTTGCTATGGAGAAAAATATTGATGACGGCGTAGGACGCATTGTCGGTTATTTGAAAGAAAATCGATTGTATGACGATACCATCTTGATATTCACGACGGATCACGGGGATTTTTTAGGCGATTACGGTTGTTTATATAAGCATACCGCGCCGTTGAATTGTCTTGTCCATACGCCTTTGATCATCAAACCGAATAAAGGTCGCAGTTTACCGAAAGAGTTTAAAAATTGCGTCGCAAATTATGATGTGTTTCCGACTTTGCTGGAGATGACGGGGGTGAAAAGTTCATGTTACTTGCAGGGGCAAGACATCTTTTCCGAAAACTACCGTTGCGTACCGTATATCGCTTGTTATAACCTCGATCCTCAGGATTTGGCGCTCGCTGTGGTTGATGGAGAATATAAGTATACATTTTATCCGAATACGGGCGAAGAGGAGCTTTACAATGTAAAGGCGGATCCGTCGGAAATGCAGAACCTGGTGTTTGAAGAAGGTTTTTCAGAGCTGAAAAGAAAAATGAAAGAGATGCTTTTATTAAAACATGCGTCTTACGATACGCGCCGATACGGCGCGCACGCAATATGGTAAAGGAGGAAAATCGTGAACAGAAGGGAAAGGGTGATAAGCGCGTTAAATCATAAACAACCCGATCGCGTGCCGTACAATATCTTTTGGACAAAACAGGAATACGATAAAATGTCCGCGTTTTATAAAGACATAAATTTTAACGAAAAAATAGGTAATTGCATCAAGCTGGCGGGAGACGACTGCACATTTGAAAATATCGGCAATGAGTGTTTCCGCGATATATTCGGCATTGTTTGGGATAGGAGCGGGGCCGATAAAGATATCGGCGTAATCAAAAACTTTGTAATACCTGAGCCGGATTTGACGCATTTTTCCCTGCCGCCCGTGAACGAAAAACTTTTGAGGGCGAATTTTGAAAGAGCTGCGGCAGAAAAGAAAAATGATTACTTCGTTATGGGAAACTTGGGCTTTTCCGTTTTTGAACGCGCATGGACGCTCTGCGGAATGGAAAATACGTTGGTTTACATGTTATGCGAAAAAGATTTTTTACACGATTTGCTCGATATGATTTGCGAAAGAAATCTACGCGTGATAGAAATCGGGCTGGAGTATGACATTGACGGTTTTTTGTTTGGCGACGATTGGGGGCAGCAACGAGGAATGATCATGGGTGCTCCGTTATGGAGGGAGTTTATCCAACCCAGGGTCAAGAGAATGTACGACAAGGTTAAAGAACGCGGTTTGTATGTAGCACAGCACTCCTGTGGAGATATAGGTGACGTTTTAGGAGATCTCGTTCAAATGGGATTAGATTGTTATCAGACCTTTCAGCCGGAGATTTACGACATAGAAGAATGCAAAAAAAAATACGGGGATAAATTGACGTTCTGGGGTGGAATCTCTACGCAAAGATTGTTAAGTTCCGCTACGCCCGACGAAGTGGAATCAGAGATGCGCCGTATTACATCTGTTTTAAATAAAGACGGAGGTTATATTTTGGCGCCTACACATTCGGTGGAAGTCGACGTACCTGTGGAAAATATGCACCGTTTTATAGAGGTCGCAAAAACTTTGTAGCGCTCTTTTTATAAAACGAATTTAGAATAAAAATTTACTGATAAAAATAAAACTTTTTTTGTAATTAGCCTATACGAAAATATTGATAAAATTATATTTCGGTTTTGATTTATCTAATAAATTATAATTACAGTCCGTCGTCTGTATTTTTCAGACAGCGGACTGTAATTTGTTTATGCTCATTACTTTTTGTCAAAAGCATAGGCTTCGTAAAATTCCGTGCGTACACCTTCTACGGTCGAGGCGAAAAGGTATCTTCCCGTCACGCTTTCGACCTTCAACCCGTTTTTTTCGGCAAAGGCGTAAAACCTTTCGGAATCGTTTTTTTCTCTCCCGTAAACATTGACGCGTAAAAGTCCGTAAACGCACTTTTTTTCTTTCGGTGCCCTGTGGAATTTTTCCGTGAATTCCCGTTCGCTAAGCAAAAGCGCATAAACGGGCGTAGCGCCTTTTTCGCAGAATATGCCGCTGCTCGATTCGTCGTGCAAAAAGTTTTTTATGATTTCTTTCGTCGTTTCGTATACGGGCGTAGCAAAAAGCTCCGTTTCCGTCTTCAGCATGAGCGGCTTGTCTTTCAGTACATAGTATTTTTCAAGCATGTTCTTTTTTTCTTCCAGCTTGGAAAGTGCGGTCTTTAATTTTACGATCTCGCTTTTCAGTTTCCGTTCGTTGGCAGATAGGATTTCCCGAATATCATCGGTGCCTGCGGAAAGGATACGCTTGATTTGCTGCGAAGAAAGCGCAATACTTTTCAGAAACAAAATTTCCCAAATATCTTCGATGGTGGAAAGCGTGGGGGTGCGGTAATTGTTTTCTTCGTTCCGTTCAAAACGAATGAGCCCTTCCTTTTCCCAAAAGCGCAATGCCGAAGCCCGCACGCCGAACATGTCGGCGACGGAAGAAAGGTAATCTTTTTTCTGCATTTTTACTCCTTTTCGAATTTTATACGAATAACGCTTGACATTAAAGTTACTTTAAGGTTTATAATAACGTGTGCCAAAGCGGCAATCGGTTAGAAAGCGATTTATGTTTTTTAGAAATTATAGCACGATGCGGGAGATTTTGCAATGAAAAAGACCTTTTTACGTTATGTTATTCCCTCGATGATCGCCTTTGTGTTCAGCGGGCTTTACGCCATGGTGGACGCTTTTTTCGTGGGAAGAAACGTAGGGGATAAAGGGCTTGCTGCAATTAACATCGCATATCCGTTGGTGGCTTTCGTGCAGTCGGTCGGAACGGGTATAGGCATAGGCGGCGCTGTCTATATTTCCACTTTTCTCGCTAAAGGGGATAAGCGGAGGGAAAAAGATTACCTTATTTCCGCAATTATCTTTCTTTCCGTTGCGGCGGTATTTTTCACGGCCGCAATTCTGCTTTTCTATCCGCCGTTATTGAAGGTTTTCGGGGCGCACGGGGAAGTGTATTCGGCAGCTTCCGATTATATAAAAGTGATCATTGCCGGAGCGGTCTTTCAAGTTTTTTCCACGGGACTCATACCTATTTTAAGAAATTATGGACAGTCCTTTTTGGCAATGATTTCCATGGTGCTCGGTTTTGTTACGAATATCATTCTCGACTGGCTGTTTGTACAGGTGCTCAAATGGAGCCTTACGGGTGCGGCGCTCGCAACAATCATCGGACAGGCGGCGACGATCATTCCGTGCGTCATCTATCTCGTATGGAAAAAACGCGGCGGTGAAGGTAAATACCGTTTTCTCTTCGGAGATTTTCTCTCCATTGCTCGCGTAGGACTTTCTCCTTTCGGGGTAACTCTTTGCCCGAATATCGGCGTCGTCGTCATGAACCGCGTCGCTTACGATTACGGCGGAGACCCCGCCGTCGCGGCTTACGCGGTGGTTGCGTATGTATATTTTTCCTTGCTTTTGATCATGCAGGGTATAGGGGACGGCTCGCAGCCGCTGATCAGTTATTATTACGGCAAAGGCGAACAAAAGAACGTTTATGCTGTTCGGCGTTATGCCTTTATCACCGCAATGTTGACGGCGCTTGTGCTCGTCGGGATTACGCTTTTACTGCGCTTTCAAATTCCCGTGGTGTTCGGTGCGGGAGAAGAAGCCGCCGCCCTTGCGTCACGTGCGCTTGTTTATTTCGGAATAGCGGTATGTCTTGCTGCGGTAAACCGTATTTGTACTGCGTATTTTTATTCGGTAAAGAGCAATTTGCTCGCTTATATTACTGTTTACGGCGAAGTGGCGTTTTTGGCGTTGTTCGCACTTGTCTTTCCCTTATTTTCGGACTTGGACGGGATATGGTTGGCAAACCCCGCGTCGCAGGCGGTGATAACCATTATGGGCATCGTATTTTGCATTGTTTCGGATAAAAAGAAAAAAAGGATTGAACAGGAAAAAACGGGGGATGCGGTGCGATAAAAAGAATCAAAAAAGCTGCGGAGCAATTT
>CASETU010000012.1 GCA_949290895.1 uncultured Bacillota bacterium | reverse complement strand
TCGACTCAAAGATAACTTTTCAGCTTTGCAAAAATTTGCTTTAATTTTTTATGTATCGTAGATTTTTTGGACGAAAATTCGTCCGCCATCGATTCATAAGTAAAGTCTTCCCAGAATCTTTTGAAAATCAAAGTCAGTTCTTCATCGTTCAAAGTATGTAACGCGTTATATAAATCTACGCGATCGTCTAACACCGCAAAAACTTCACGCGGGTCTTTACATTCTTCCACAGCCTCAAGATCGGTGTAATTGTCAAACCGCCGATTGAATTCGTACGCACAGTTTTCCGCAATCTTGCACATCCAGTTATAACCGTCTTGCTCCAAATCGGCATTCTTCACATATTTGAACACGCGCATAAACGATTCTTGCATAACGTCTTCCAAAAGACTCGCGTTCTTTAAATACCTGAGAACAATAAAACGCAGATGGTTATAAGTGCAGTCGTACAACTTCATAAATGCGGCAGTATCGCCTTTCTTGATTTTCTTTAATAAACTGTTTACATAATCTCCATGCTTAGACATGTTTTCACTCTCTTGTATATTGCATTTACTTTTGTATATATATTAAAATTATATCATATTTTATTTTCAATTTACAAGCAATAATCGAAATATCTAAGCAATTACAAGTAATTATTTACCATTTTTTACCATTAAATAACTTGTTATCTCTTATTTTTGTGATTGTTGTTATGATTATTGTGATTGCGGTTGCGATTGTTGTTGCGGTTTCTCATCGCCTTGATTTCGTCTTCCTTAAAATACTCGTAAACAAAATGCGGTAACAGCAATTTGAACCCGTATTCTTCCAGATTCTCTTCCAAACGCTCGAGCGCCTCTGCAACGTATTTGTATTTACGAAAAACTTCTGCGTTTTCGTAATACTCTTTTGCACACATCGGCAATAACGTGAACATGTCCAAAAATTCCGCCAAATCTCCGTTCATATCGTCTTCCCTTGATTTCAAGTAAGCGATGCTGCGTTCGATCGTTTCTAACTCGCCTTTTAAAATTTCTTCCTTGTTGATCCCCTTTGTGCCTTCTTCATTCATCTCCATTATTCTCTCCTTTTTTACTTCCGTCGCATTGCAACCATATATTTATATCGTCGAAATCCGAATTTGTTCACGGTTTTTTAAAAATCGTCTTAAATTGACGATAATTTTACAAAAATTTAAAAAACATCATTGAATTTTTTGCCGCATATACTTTATTAAAGGGTTTTAAGTATGAGAAAAATTATCTTCAAGGGCGCGGCAGTCGCGCTGGTAACGCCGTTTGACAATTTCGGCAAAATCAATTACGAAAAAGTTGAAGAGCTTATCGAATTTCAAATCGCCAACGGCACGAAAGCCGTTGTGGTCAGCGGCACTACGGGCGAATCGGCAACGCTTTCCGACCGCGAAAAAACCGAGCTGACGGCTTTTGCGGCAAAAGTTATCCGCCACCGCGTTCCGCTGATTGCGGGCGCAGGCTCAAACTGTACCGAGCACGCGCAATCGCTTTGCGCCGCACAGGAAAAGGCGGGCGCGGACGCTTTGCTCATCGTTACGCCTTATTACAATAAATGTACGCCAAAGGGTTTGTTTTTGCATTATAAAGCGTGCGCGGAAAAAACGGCTCTGCCATTCATCGTATATAACGTTCCGTCGAGAACGGGCGTAAACATTTACCCCGAAACTTACGAAAAACTGCTGGAAATCAAAAATATCTGCGCAATTAAGGAGGCATCGGGCAACATCGAACAAGCCGCGCGCATTATTTCGCTGTATTCCGATGCGCTGAGCGTCTACTGCGGCAACGACGATTTGACGCAAATTCTGCTTTCGAGCGGCGCGGCGGGCACGATTTCCGTTTTGTCCAACCTGTGCCCGAAAGTCGTTTCCGATATTTGCGAGGCGAACTTCCGCGGTGATTCGAAACAAGGCGAACTTCTGTACGAAAAATACGCGCGGCTTATCGCCGCAATGTCTTTGGAAGTCAATCCCATTCCCGTCAAAACAGCCATGAATCTTTCGTCCAGGAACGTCGGAGGGTTCCGACTGCCACTGTGCGAGACGGAAAATTTAACGAAAGAACGCATTGCCAGAGAACTTGCCTTTATCAAAAATTAAACGATATATGTAAAACACCGCATATTTAAACCGCCGCGCGCCCCGAAATTTTCGGGGCGCGCGGCGGGTCTGCCCGGCGATGAAATTTTTTTTCGCGACACCAAACATTACTTTCCGGAATAATTTTCGGGGTGAATTAAGTGCGCGCCATTGATGTG
>CASETU010000011.1 GCA_949290895.1 uncultured Bacillota bacterium | reverse complement strand
GAATAAATCTTACCGTCCTTATCCTTGACGTTATACGTCTTGACGGTATAATCGGCGCCGTACGAAACCGTATCTTCTTCGATCACGTCGAACCCGATGAGTTCGATTTGCCCTCTTTTGTCGCAGCCGAACGCAAACCCGAGCATGATCGCAAGAACGGCTACTAACGCACACAATTTTTTTGCCATCATATTTCTCCTTTATAATTTTTTAATCGCGCACGATATGCGCCCCGCCGGGAGGCAGCCAGACGTGGTATTGCGCATTGTCCTTACCTCGTATCCAGAACAATTCCGGATATTTCTGGTCGGCGTTGACCACGAGATACTTTTTACCTTCACGCCCCGAAAATTCCGTCAAAATCCCGTTCATGCCGTGGTCGGACCATACAAAATACTCCGCGTCGCCCTCCTTTAAGAGCGGCGTACCGCCGTAATTTTTACCGATATGCCATACGCGCGAAAAACGATAACCGTTCAATCCCGCAAGGACTTTATCCCGAAAGAGCCGCGTCTGCCGCGCAATGTAACCGAAAACCTCGCTCTTTTTGCCGTAAATGTCGATAGGATAACTGTAATAATCGTCCGCCAGCCTGTGCTGGTGAATGAAAAACCACTGCACCCCCTCCGCGCCGTGCGCGAAAGCGGTGTGTATCTGCCAGCTCACGTCATCTTCCGAAGGCGTACGGAACATCCAGTGCCCCACCGCGGCAAGCGACGTGATGTACGGCAATTTGCACGCCGCCGCCACGCCTTTGAAAAAGTTCAAATCGCGGAAATATTTGTCGATTCCCGCCTCCAAAAAACCCGCCTCGTATTCCTTAGCGTGCAGCTGGGAATATCTGTCGTTTGCCATGTAATCAAGCCCGCACGAAGCGAACTTTTTCAACGCCTCGGCATGCGCTTCGGGCGTGCCGAACGCGCGATCGAGCGCGTCGTTTCTGCTGAAATTCACAAAACCGACTTTATCCGTCAGGCTTTTGAATATTTTGAGCGCCGCGCCCATAACGAGGAAATCTTCCTTCGGCGGTTCGTCGCCGACGTAAAACCCGCGCACAGCATCGCTTTCGCCGAAATCTTTCAGCGCATCGCGCACCGCCGCGCGATAAGCCTCCTCTCCCGATGCGGCGAAGTTCGTCCAAAACGCCCGCTTATCGAAGACGATGAGCTGCATGCTGCGCTTTTCGCAAGCCGCGATAAGCTCTTTAATGAACGCGCGGCTCTTAACGCTACCCTCCTCGAAATAAGGGGAAAAACCCAGCGTGATGCCCAGCTCGCTCCATTCGTCGGCGAGCGTTTCCGCGGCGGCGTAATATTTATCCGCCGCCATATAGTTCCATAGAGAAAATTCAAATTTATCCATTATTTGATCACAAATTCGTCAAAGTAAATCGTACGGTCTTCGAGCAGGCTGTTGATTTCCCAGTTGATGTAGATTTCGCCCGCCGCTTTGGTGGTCGTCGCCGAAGCGCCGCCCGAAAGCTCGCTCATGGGAATGGACACCGTGCTCCACTGCCCTGCGGGCACGTAGATGTCGGTCTTCTTATAATATCTTGAGCCGCTCTGCGTGAAAAATTCAATAAACAATCTCTGCTGGGAAGTTCCCGCGTTGTAAACTTCAAACGAGAAAGTCTGATCGTCGGAATAATCGCCCAAACCGGTCTGCGCGATGTACGCCGCCGCAAAGCTGAATCCCGTATAGGTATAATCGGCGTTATCGTATGCGCCGTGATTGCCGGGCATAAACACTTTCAGCGACTTGCCTTTCTTGGAATAGCGCAGATCGGAATTGATGGAAAGCGTCGGCTGAATATCGGGATAATCGGTATTCGCGATGAGGATATATTCCTGGAATATCTTATCGAAAGAACATATCTCGCCTTCATCGAGCGTCATGTCGATGGGCACGTATTCAGCATCGGTCTTGTAAAGCAGAATATCGTCCATGTAAAGGGTGGGCGCGTCCGCTTCCGTAGCGGGTTTATCGAAGGTATACACGATGCCTTTGCAATCTTTGATATCGTAGGCAATGTCGATGATCTGCGGTTCCACGCTGTAAACCACCGAGTTCCAGCCCGGCACGAGCTCGTATTCCGTTTCTCCCGTGAGATAGCCTTCGAAGAACTGCAGGCTCATCACCATGTGCACGTTTTTTGAAGAGGCGTTGTAAATCTCCGTGCTGATCATACTGAGCTGAGAAATATCGGAATTATCGTTTTCGCTGATGCGCACGTTCATCGGCTGTTTGATGGCGGGGGCGTAATTGCCTTCCTCCGAATCGCAGCCGCTCGGCACGATCTTGAGCGAACCGCTGCCGCGCTTTACGTACTGCGCGTCGGTATTGAGCTGCGCCGTGCCGAAATAATTGAGCAAAATCATCGGCTCTACGCACGTCTTGTAATCTTCAAAATCGTTCAGAACGACGGTTCCAGGCGGAACGCCTTCGTCGTCGCCTTTTTCACTTTTAACACAGGCAGTCAGCGAAAAGAGCATCGCCGCCGCGAGCGCAAGGGCAAATATTTTTTTCATGTTCTCCTCCTTATCTGACCACGATTTCGACAAAGGAAAGGGTTCTCGCGGTATCGTCGCCGAATCCGCCGAGTTCCGCATCGATCTGCGCAAGCGAGCCGAGCGAAGCCCAGTTCAGCGAAACGACGGGCACGGAAAGTTCGTTATAACCGACATCCAGCGTCGTCGTGAGCGCGGGCAAAGACAATCCGCGCGTTCCCGTAAAGTAGAGCACGATCTCCGCGGCGGTATCGCTGTACACGCCGATGGTGAGCCGCTCCGTACCGCTTCCGACCGCCGTAGTGAGATCGCCCTTTAAGGCAAAAGTCTGTTTCTTGGCGGTGCTCGCCGCAAGCGAGAGTTTCGCCACCGTTTCTTCGGAAACGGTATCCTGCATGACGCTGTCGCCCTCCGCGGGAACGACGATGGTAAGCAAAGCCTCCGCGTCGAACACCGTCGTGCTGGCGCCGAAGTTCACCGTGACGGAATATTCGCCGCAAGTGACCTGCAACGCGTTCTGCGCGCCGACGAGCGGCTTTTCCACCGTTACGATCTTACCGCCTTCTACCGCAGTCTCCCCTTTCTGTTCGCCCGTCAAAGCGACTTCGGTGTTGTCGGGAACGAATACTTTCATCATCGCCACGTTGTTTTCCACCTTAGCGTCGGTCACGATCACGCCGGTCTTTTCCTGCATAACCAGCATGTCGAGCAGGCTTTCGCGCACGGACTCGTATTCCGCCACGCTCGTGCCCACTTTCGTGCCTTCAAACAGGCGTTCATATAAAAATTCCATCACGTTTGCAAAGTTCGTTTCCACGCCTTTGGCGCTCAGAGCGTCGTACGCTTCTTCCAGCGCGTAAAGCATATCGTATTCTTCCAGCCCGTCGCGTATCTGCTCGAGCCTGATCGACCCTACGGGACCGTAAATGCCGTACGGCGCGCCGGGATACACCAAGAACCCGTCCCCGTTGGTTTCGGGGAAACGCATCGCCGTGGAATAGCAATCCTGCAGCGCATTGTATACCACTTTATTGTTTTCGTTCACCCTTTCGAGGTAGAACGTCGCCGACCAGTAGAGGTTGCCAGTAACGCCGTGCGCGTACTGCATCCAGGAATACACCATGGGGCTGTAACCGTTGTCGTCGATGTGGTAGGACGGATATGGATTTTTCGGGATACCTGCCGAGTACCACCACTTTTCCTCGTTCAGCGTCACTTTATATTCGCCGTCGCCGTACTCGTACACTTCCTGATAATTTTCACGGCTCGACTTGCTGTTATATTTATCGAGCAGCGGGCAATACGTGAACCCGACGGTGAACGACGGGCTGTACGTCGTGACCATCAGCTGATTGATGTCCAGCATCTCGGCGATGAGCTCGCTCTTGAAATCTTCCGAACAATTCAGCGACGAAGCCCATTTTTCCGCGATGGAAATATGCAGTTCGTAAATCTTTTTATAGAATGCGTTGGCTTTCTGAATGTCTTCCGCCTTGGTAATTTCGTCGTACATGGCGAAATACGTGGACGCCTTTTTAAAGTAGTTGACGTTATCTTCTATGCTCGCCTTTGCGATGGCGTCGAGAAGTTCTTCATACGCCGCGTAATCGATGCCAGAGCCGCCGAAACTGCTGTCGTACGCCGAAACGTAAGGCAAGATATAGTTGGAGCATTTCGGATTGGTCGCATACCTTCTGAGCTGCGCGATGAACCCTTCGATATCGGTCATCGACGAAGGCAGATAGCGCGCCGAAATCCTATGCTCTAAAAGATAATCGTAATATGCCGCATACATATCGTAGCTGGCGTCCTTTTCCGCCGAAACGATGCCGCCTTCGTTCCAGTACCTGTGAATACCGAAGGAACTGCGGGAATGCACTTCGTCGGAAAGGGTGTAATCGATGACTTCCACGCTGACGGGCACGGAAACGGTGCTGCCGTCCGCTTTCAAGGTGAAAGAACCGCTATAAACGCCCGCCGCCTGCGTTGCGGGAACCATACACGAGAACCAAATCCCCTGATTCTGCCCCTTTTCGATGGTGTTTTCGCCGTATTCGACGGCTGTCTCGAAAGGCAAAATAGCATCGGGATACCAGCCGCTTTCAAAATAGTTGGTGGTGGTAAGCGTCACCTGAATGTATTTTTGATTGTAAACGGAGAAGTTTTCCGCCGAAAACACTTCGCCGCTTTCGCTCTTAAGGTCGGCAAGTTCCACGTCGTAGGACTTTACCGCCTTATTTGCGGTGATGATGAGCTGCGCGCTTTCATATTCGTTTTTCACTGCGGAAAAGGAAAGTTTTGCGGGCAGCGTATCGGTATAAGTATTGTCGCGGAGCACCTTGACGGTGTCGTTCGTCGTCCATACGGAAATGTCCGCCTCCCCTTTCTCTTTACAGGATACCGCGCTCAAAGCCAGCACGAGTGACAGTGCGATAACTATTATTTTTTTCATATTCCCACCTTATTTCAATAATCCCATGTTTTCGAGAACGCTGTCCCATCTGTCGGCGGTCCAGTATGCGATCTCGTCTTTATAAATCTGCTCAGCATCTTTCTGATAATCCGCGTTTTTCACGGTCATCAGGTTTTCCACGCTGGTGCGGTCGCCCGTGAAACGGGAAATACCGCCGTAATAAACCGCCGCATAAGTATTTTCGTTCATCATGTAAATGGCGTCGCTCTGCATATCCAACCTGTCTTTTTGAATGTCGGGCAGCGATGCGTAAAGTTCGGGATCCTTTTCCTCCACATTGTACTTAAACGGAAGGCTCGCGCCGTTGGTCGCTTTGATGAAAAGATTATTCGCCTTGTCCGTCGCAAGATAAAGCAAGAAGTCTTTCGCAAGCTCTTTCGCCGTCGCATAAGCGGGAACGAACGCGTTGTGGTTGCCTACCGGCAAAACCAGCTTGCGCGATTCGTATATTTTGGCGAAATCCTCTTCGCACACGAGCGCGGCGACGGATTCGGGAAGTTCGCTGTATTTTGAAGCGCCCGCGTCGATGGCGTCGATGATCGTGGAAAGCGTTTCGTCTTTCATATCGGAATCCACAAGCTTTTCCGTAATGGAGCTGATGACGGGCGTCTTCATGAAGGTGAAAACGTCGGTCACGTTATCCTCTTCCTTGGTCTTGCTCATTTCCGTTTCAAACCAGTCGCCGTTGGGCATCATCAGCCCCTCGCCGATGAGGAACTTTGCCTGTGCCTGCGTAAAGACCAGCGTATTCACGTTGTCGTGAATGAAGTCCGTGGGATAATAGATGAGAGACTCAATGACCTCCAGGGAACGCAATCTGCCCGTCTGACGGAACACGTCGCGGGACATGACCGCCTTGCCGTTTTCCTCCACGATGCCCTGATAGAAGTTCGCGTAATTTTCCGCGCCCTCATACTGCGCCCACCAGAGGAGGAACATCATACACGTCCAGTAATTTTCTTTCGAAGAAAAGATGAAAGGCGTCTCCCCTTTGTCCACGATTTGCTGACACAATTTGACGAGCTCGTCGGTGGTGTTGGGAACTTTTAGCCCCAGCCGCTCGAAAGCCGACATATTGTACAGCATGCCCTGCATGCCCGCGACCCACGGCACGGCGTAATAGCCGGTGGAACCGTCGAGCCGCGTAAACGTGCTCATCTTCAAGAAGTTATCGTCCAGCTTTTCCGCAAGCGTAACTTCCTCGCCCGGAACTTTTGTTTTGTAAAGTTCGGTCAAATCTTCAAAATAAGGCTTGCCGCCGCTGTACGTGCTTTCGTATTTGTCCGCCGCCGTGGTGATGGAGAAGAACAAATCGACGGTGTTGGTCTCGCCCTGCAATATCTTGTCGAGCGCCTGCGTTCTGCTGGTGTTAGAAGAAACGTTGTATTTGAAGTTCGGATACTTTTGCTGAATTTCCGGCTGAGAACCGAAATCTTCGAGCAGATCGTAAATCCATTCGTAACCGTACCCGAAATTCGCCACATAGATTTCCAGCGAATTGTCGTCGTTGCTGAATTTTCTCTTGCAGCCGCCGAACATACAACATGCCGCCAACAAGCCCGCAAGCAGAATGACAATCAGTTTTTTCATATTTTCACTCCTTGATAAAAGATTTGTTTTTAAGCTTTAATACCGCCCACGTTCATATTGCTCATCATGATATCGGAACAGAATGCAAAAATGGTCAGCGTGGGGATCAGAGAGATGAGCAATCCCGCAAAATACACGGGATAGTCGACACCGTGAATGGCGTTTGCCTGAAATTCGTAAAGTCCGCTGGAAAGCGTGGGATACGACGGCATATATAAGATCATCGTCATATAATCGTTCCAGTTCTGCACGAACGCCACCACGAAAAGCGTGACAATGGGTCCGAGCGCCAGCGGCAGCATGATGCGGAAAAACACCATAAAGTGTCCCCCGCCGTCGATGAACGCCGCTTCCGCATAGAACCAGGAAACGTTCTTGAAAAATCCGTACATCACGAGGAAATTGAATCCCCAGGAACTGAGGTGCGAGACGACGGCATAAAACGGCGTGTCGTAAAGATGCAGTTCGCCGATGAGCTTATAGTTCGACGCCAGCGAGCCGACGATGGGAATGGTCATGCAGAAAATCGCAATGGCGTATATGTATTTTTTCGCGCGGAACTCGTATTTCGCGAGACAGTAGCCCGTAATGGAGCACATGAACACGCTGAGCGCCGAAGAAAGCAATGTATACCACACGCTGTTGAAAATCAAATCGAAAAACGTGGCGTTTTCGAGATTGAGCATTTCAAAAGCCTTGATATAGTTGGAAAATTTCCAGTTTTCCGGAAGGGCAAAGGTATTGCCGCCGGAATATTCGAGCGAGCCCTTCAGCGAGTTAAAAAACAACCACACGAAGGGATAGATCAAAGATACGGCGTACAGCAAAAACAGTACAAAAACGATGGGAAATATAATTTTTTCCGCACGGGTACGCCCTTTGATGACGATGCTGACTTCTTCTTTTTTTGTTTTTCTGCTCATAAGTCGGCCTCCTCAATATTCCACCGCGGGAACTTTGTCGATGAGCCATCTGACGAGCAGAATGAACGGCACGCCCACACAGGTGAAGAACAGCCCCGCCGCCGCAACGACGTTGTAATTGTTGTAAGTATAGACCATATCGAAAATCCAGTAGCCGATGGTCATAGTATCGTTTGCGCCTTTGGTAAAAAGCAATATCGGCCCCGACGCGGAAAAGATGCCCGTAGCGTTGAGAATGAGCAACGTGGAGATGGTCGGCCAAATAAGCGGCAAAATGATGGAAACGATCTCCCTGCCCATGCCGCAGCCGTCCAGCTTGACCGATTCCAGAATGGAAACGGGTATACGGCTCATCGCGCCTGTGAACAAAAGCATGTTCGTCCCGAACCCCGTCCACACGCAATAAAAGAGAATCGTATTGGTCGCCGTATCGGGATCGGCGAGCAATTCGGGCGCATCGCGCCCGAAAAATTCGTAAACCGCGCCGAGCGGACCCGTGGGCGCGATGAAATTTTCAAAGACCGCCGTCATCGCCACGCTGGATATGATACCGGGAAGATAAAAGATAACGCGGAACGCCGACGTCCCCGCCAGACGGCGGAACATGAAATAACTGATGATGAGCGCAAGCACCATGATGACGAAAACATTGTTGCAAAAATAAAGCAACGTGTTTTTCAGACCGATGAAGATGTCGCTGCCCGGCGCGGTTATCTCGTTGAAAAAATATTTGAAGTTACTAAGCGTCCACCCTCCTATTTTGGTTTGGAACGCCAAAAGTATAGAGTTGAAATTGACATACAGCCAGAAAATAAACCAGTGCACGATGGGTACCAGCAGCATCACGACGAGAAACACCGTCTGTCCGCGGCGCTGCGGGCTTTTGAGTTTTTTGATCTTTTCGTAACGTATAACCGAATCCGTTTTCATTTTTCGTTGATTTCTCCCTTTGATTACATTTTTATTGTAGTACGCTTTTTTTCAAATTTCAATATAATAAGACGACTAAAAATAGAAAAAATACGACTTTATTAACTCTTTATCGCAACTTGTTGACAAGATTTTACAAGTGTGTTACAATTTTGTTATGAAAAACTCATTACGCCTTCCGGGCAAGGATATTTATAATTTCATTGAATCGTCCAACTTAAAAGATATTTCTGTTTTAGAAGCGTCTTTCCGCAAAAAACACCCCGACGTCAGCAAAAAGCCGATGAGCAAGAACTATTTCGCCCTGCACCTCATCTTAAAAGGCGCGGGCAAACTCATCACCCATTCGGAGGAATACGAGTTGAAGAAAAACGACATATTCGTGCGCTTTCCCAACGAGACCATCACTTATTACGACTATCCCGACAACCCGTTCAATTATATTTTCGTGACTTTCAACGGCACGGCGGTCATGTCTTATTGCAAGCGTATCGGCATCAGCGACAAAAACAGGGTGTTCGCCTCGGACGACGAAATCACCCTGCTTTTTAAGCACCTCGTGCTTATTTCCCGCGATTATCCCGAAATAAACGACTTGATATCCGCGGGATACATGCACCTTATTTTCGCCAACCTGGCAAAACAAAGCTCCGGCAAGCCGACAAATAAATACGACGTGAAGGAATCGTATGTGGCGAGCGCGCTCAACATCATACAGTCGAACCTGCAAAACGCCGACCTCAGCGCGAACTATATCTCGCAGTTTCTCAACCTCAACACCGACTACTTTTTGAGGATTTTCAAAAACGCGATGGGCATCGCCTTTTCCAAGTACGTCGTGGCAAAACGCATGAACCTTGCCGTCAATATGATCAACGACGGCGAAACTTCCGTCAGCAAGATCGCCGCCGCTTGCGGCTACGAAAACGCTTCCTATTTTACGAAAACGTTTAAGCTTTATTATAACCAGCGCCCGAAAGACTACATCGACAAAACGCTGAACCACATAAAAAATCTCCGTTGAATCAGCGGAGATTTTTTTCTGCTAAATATTTTTTACAATGAGTTTTGCGGGAACAAAGTCCCTCTCACCTTTATTTTTCCTCTTCTGCGCGGTTTGTCCCCTGCTCCTCACACGCGGCGTTTTCGTCAAGCCTTTTTTCTGCGCCGCCGATGTCTTTTCCCTCCGCGGTCAGTTTTTTTCTACGCTTTCCGAAAAGCCCCGCCGCGGAAAACGCCCCGCCTATAACGGCCAGCACGCCGCTTAAAACGGAAAACAAAACGAACACGCCCGACCAGCCGTAACGATCGGAAACCGCGCCGAGACCGTAAGAGCTTATGGTGCTGCCGACATAGCAAAACCCGTTGAGCACCCCCGAAAGCGCGCCGGGATTGAGCTTATCTTTATAATAAAACGGCGCGATGGACGTGATGACGTTGTTGACGGCGGAAGTCAGACAGGACACCAGCACAAAACACGCCGACGCGACGACGACGGGCATGCTTTTGGAGCAAAGCGCCACGGCAAGCGAAAGCGCGAACACGAACACAAAGAGCGCCGCCGACAAAAACACGAGGTTTTTCACCTTTCTGTTCAACAGCACGGCAAATGTCGCGCCGAATACGCCGAGCACGGGCAAAAACAGCGTGATGAAAATGGACAGGCTGTCCGAAACGCCGTAATTTTCCTTGAGAATGGAAGGCGCCCATGTGGTGAGCCCGTCCTTGATGAGGTTATTCGCCACGGCAAACACCGCGAGCACGGCGGCGACGACGAAAATTCCGCGGCGCAGAGCGCGTTCGGTATTTTGCCGTTCCGATACAGGCGTTTTTTGCCCTCCGCGCGAAGATTTCAGCGTGACGGAACCGTAAAAAGCCGTCCATACCGCACCGACCGCGGCGAGCAATACCCCGCCGAACAAAAAGGTATATTTATATCCCCCCCACAAAGCGAAGAGCGCACTGCAGCCGTAAGAAAGGAAAGTACCCGCCGCCGTAGTGGTGCTCATGGCGAACACCGCTTTTTCAAAGTTGTGCGAACTGAGGTTCTCCCCCAACACGAGCACCAGCGACGACCACAGCACCGACTGCACGAAACCGTTGATTAGCCACAGATATTTCCACGAAGCAAATCCCGCCCCCGCAAACACGGCGAGGTTGATGACGGCGGAAATCGCCATAGCGCCGCCCAGCACATACCTTTTGTTGTAATAGCGGCACAAAATCCCGTTTACCACCTGCCCCGCGCCGTATGCGAAAAAAAACAGAGTTGCGACCAGCCCCGCTTCCGCATGCGTCACGCCGAAGTCCGAAATGACGAAATTGATATTCGCGTTGTAGCCGTACCTTCCGCAATACGCCGCGGAATACATCAGCCAGCACAAAAACACGAGTATTTTTTGTTTTTTCTCAGAAAGTTCCATAAAACATTAAAATTATATCGCCGCGAAAAGCTCCCGTCAATTAAATAAAACGGTCATAAATGATAAAAATACGACTTTTTGCCGTTTATTTACTCTTATTGTTAATTTTTAGTCTAAAATAAGTCATTTCCCGCATTACGACGAATCAAAACCACCACTTCACGTGGTGGTATGCACGAGCCCTTCCAGGGCCTAGTACCGGCGGACATCTTAAGAGGTACTGAAACAGTTTGCCAACCGCAACAATTTTACAGGCAGCCACTAAAGTGGCTGTCTTTTTTGCCCTTTAATCCTTAGCACCCG
>CASETU010000010.1 GCA_949290895.1 uncultured Bacillota bacterium | reverse complement strand
TATTTGAAAACTGGGTAACGGAAAAGGACGGCGAAACAGTTGCAGACCTCGGTTTCGTAAAAGGCAATATGAACGTTTATGCGTGTTATAAGGCGGTGGCAAAGGGTTATACCGTTACTTTTAACGCAGCGGGCGGCAGCGGCACGATGGAAGATCAGTCGTTTACGATGTCGGAAGAAAAAGCTCTTACGGCAAACGCGTTTACAAAAACGCATTACACGTTTGCGGGCTGGTCGTATAACGGTCAAACGTATACCGATAAACAGACCGTAAAAGAGCTCAGTGCGAAGGACGGAGACGTGTTGGAATTCGTCGCCGTTTGGGAAGAAGAAGGTTCCCGCGTAAGGTCGGTATTTGACGTCCCCGCTACAAATATGGGTTTGGCTAAAAGAGTCGATTCCGGTACTGCCGCATGTTTCAATGTGGTAAAACAAGGTTTCAGCGGAACGCTTACCGGGCAAACGCTTGAATACGAACAGCTTAACGCCATTCAGCCCGGCGACACCTTGACCATCTCCATCACGATGGCGGTGGAAACGTCCGGAGGAGGTTTCATGGGCACGTGGTCTGTCGGCTTCTGGGGCGTGTCGGATTCGAGAACTTTTGCCAACAGGTTGGCGTTTGTCAGAACTGGCGATTTGGTGCAGGGATATGCTAATCCCGATGCGACGGTTAAAGTGCAAGATACTTACGCGCGCAGCTTAGCTTTCAGCATCACGTTTGACAAGTACGCTACGGCTAAAATCGCAGCGCAGGGCGGCTTGCAATATAAAGTATACGAAACAGGCGGTACGGCGGCTACTATTATTTACGGTATCAGCGTAAATCGTTATCTGTTTGAAAACCCGACGGAAGATTTTGAAGGCGATTCCTTTGCTTACGGTATAGTCGGCGCGGTGAACGGTGAAAATTACGGTCCGTCCACGATTGCCGTAGGACGCGAAGGCGAAACAAAGTTGTATTATGAAGGTTCCTCTACGGATAACAACGGTTATCTCGTCGTGCGCTCCGACGTGTTGAATGCTTTGCGCGCAGGCGACGGTCTCGCTTTGGATGTGTATTTCGTCGGTACCGACGACAATTTCTTTAATTTTTCGAATAACACCTATAGAGATGTTTCCGTGGAAATTTATGCGCGCAGTGAGGATCAGACTTATAACGAAAGCAACTTGATCTATACTGTGAACATTCAGGACCTTGAATGGTATTACACCACTTGGAGAACGTTGAATTTCACGTTGACGGAAGAGCAGGCTTCGGCGATTCAGGCGGGCGGCGGCATTGCGATTCGTGTGAAGTTCAATGACCCCGTTGTTCCGAACAATCTCTGGTACAGAATGTTTATCGATAACCTCACGCTGGTTCTCGCGGATAACGAAACGGCTACCATCGATTCTACTGCGGAAACGATAGAGGCGGATATCGCGGCGGACGTCGCGGCAAGATTCGTCGGGTTCTATACGAAGGTCGATTCCGTGGAAGAAAGCGAAGGCAAGTACGTGGCGAGCGTGACGATTGCGAAAGACGGCATGTACGACAGGACATTTAAAATCACTTACACACTTGCACAGTAATAATTTTTCATGCGACAAGGCGGCGGGCAAAATGCCTGCCGCCTTAAATCGCAAAGGGGCTTTTTTATGGAACTCGGCAAATGGCTTTGCTGTTACGGCGATTACGAAATCATGCTCGCGCAAATGGTAACGGTGCGCCGTTATCAGCGCGAAATTCCCATGGATCCGCTTTGGAAAGTGGACTCTCCGTGGCATCACGTAAAGTTTTTTTGGGAATTTACCGCAACGAAAGATACCGTATTAAATATCGATTGCGAGGGCAGGATAGGGGTGTTTTTTGAGGGCGTAAACCGCTACGTGGAAGATTTTAACGGCAGCGTACCTTTAAAAAAGGGCGTACATCGCATCGTTTTATGGGTGTATAATCCAAGCGGTCTGCCTTGCGTGAGACTGCGCGGAGAAAACATCGTTTCGGAAAATCCCGTTTTATGCGGACCCGACCGTTACGTTTTGTCTCCCGCGGAAAAAATCGATTGCGGTTCTTTTACGCCTAATACCTTTCGTTTGCCGCGCAGAAAAAAAGAATATGTCGAAGTCCTCGATACGCATAAAGGCAAGGTGTACGATTTCGGGAAGATAATTTTCGGATTCGTCCGTCTGGAAAATTGCGAAAACCTTCCGCATTGCTGTTATTACGGCGAAACGCTTTCGGAAGCGCTCAGCGATGAATATTGCGAGCAGATTTCCCGTTTCATGCCGAAAAACGGAAAATATTGCGACAAAATCGGCAAGGCGTTCCGTTATCTGCGCGTCGTCGGTTCTGAAAATTACCGTTTGAAAGTAGAAGAAGAATACACACCAAAAAAATACCTTTTGCGCGTCGATATGCAAGACGAAACGCTTGAAAAAATCGTAAAAACCGCGCTCGATACCTATGCCGCTTGCGACAGGGAATTTCTGCTCGACGGCATCAAGCGCGACAGATGGGTGTGGAGCGGCGACGTCTATCAGGCGCTCAAGGACGAATATTTCGTTTCCTACGACCTCGCCACGGCGCGTCGCAACATTCTCACGCTTTTAGGCAAAACGCCCGTGATTTCCTATATCAATCAAATCATGGACTACACCCTTTACGCCGTTATGGCTGCGGGGGAATACTTCGATCATTCGGGCGATACGGAATTTATCGCCAACATATACGATATTTTGAAAGAACACGTCGATTACGCGCTCGGCCGCACCGACGGCGACGGTTTTTTGTACGGCAGGGACAACGACTGGGTTTTCGTCGACTGGAATTCCGACCTCGATACCGCAGGGGAGCTTTGCTTTGAGCAGATATTGCTCTTCCTCGCGCTTAAAAATTTCGTGCGCATCGGGAACGCGCTGCAAAAGGACGTTTCGAATTATGCGCTCGCGGCGCGCAAGCTGAAGCGGAAGATAAACGAAGTTTTTTGGGACGATACGCGCGGCGTGTATATTCATTCCCGCAAAGACGGAAAAAAGAGCGACGCCGTCACCGCTTACGCGAATATGTTTGCGGTACTCTATGGCTTTGCGGACGCGAAAAAGTGCGCGAAGATAAAAAGGGCGCTGCTCAGGGATAAAAGCATTCCCGCTGTCAACACGCCTTATATGCAGGCTTACAAGCTTTCGTGTTTGTTTGAACTCGGCGAAACAGAAACGGCTTGCAAAGAAATTTACGAATACTGGGGCGGCATGGTCGCGGAGGGCGCGACGACTTTCTGGGAATATTACGAAAAGGGCGACAAGAACGAACCGCCCCGCCCGATGTACGGCAGACCTTTCGCCATGAGCCGCTGTCACATTTGGAGCGCGGGGGTGCTTTACCTCGTTCCGCGGTACTTTTACGGCATAAGAAACGATATCGAATTCGGTGAAAAGTTCGTCGCAAAGCCGAATTGCGCTTTGGTGAAAAACAGCGGTATAACCGTGGCGATGAAACGCGGCAAGCTCAACATAAAGGTGAAAGAAGACGAAATCGAAGTATACTCGACGGAGATCGGGGGTACGCTGATCGCTTTCGGCAGGGAATTTTCCGTTCCCGCGGGCAGAAAAATCATTTGCAAGAGGAAATCATGAACGCAAGAGAATTTATCCTGAAAAATATCGACTTAACGACGAAATCGAACTGCGTTAGCGACGACGCCACGCTCATATCGCTTCCGTATCCTTATACAACGCCCTGTATCGACGAAAAGTTTCAGGAAATGTATTACTGGGACACCTATTTTACTCACAAGTGCCTGCTTTTGACGGGAAGAGAAGAGCAGGTTTACAACAATATCGAAAATTTTTCATACATGGTGAAAAAATTCGGGAAAATCCCCAACGGCAACCGCACGTATTATCTGAACCGTTCCCAGCCGCCGTTTTTCGGGTTGATGATCGCGGACTATTGCGAAAAAGTTCCCGCAAAGTTAGGTAAAGAAAAAAGATTTTCCATGTTGAAAGAAGAATATGATTTCTGGCAGAGCAAACGCCTTACGGAAAACGGACTCAACCGCTATTATTCCGAAAAGAGCGACGAGGAGTGCGCAAAGGATTCGTGGTTTGTCGGTTTTGAAGAGCGGACGGGTATTTTTCTGCCGCATACCGCAGAAAACGGCCGTGCCATTGCCGCGGAATGCGAATCGGGCATGGACTTTTCCCCGCGTTTCAAAAGCGCGTGTACGCATTATAACCCCGTCGATTTGAACTGCCTGCTTTACGCCGACGAAATGCTCCTTTCAAAATGGTCGTCGGAAGAAGAAACGGCGCAAGTTTACCGCGGCAAAGCCGAAAAGCGAAAAGCGCTTATGGAAAAGCTGATGAAAGCGGAAAACGGCGCGTATTATGATTATGACTTTATGAAGAAAAAACGTGGGGACGTACTCAGTTTTGCGGCGTTTTACCCCTTTGCGCTGGGACTCAGCGACGACGAAAAGGCTTTTGAATTTGTACTTGCGGGGCTGGAACGGGAATACGGCATCGTGGCGAGTATATCCGACGGAAAAAAATATCAGTGGACGGAGCCCAACAGCTGGGCGCCGGGCAATTATATGGCGTTTGCCGCCGCACTGCGGCTGAACAGAAAACACGACGCACGCCGTATTGCGGAAAAGTATATTTCGGCAACCGACGGCATTTTCGCTCGGACGGGCGAGCTTTGGGAAAAGTATAACGCGGAAACGGGCGGAATGGACGGGCTCGGGGAATACGCCGCGCCCAAAATGCTCGGCTGGACGGCAGGCGTGTACATTGCTTTTTACGAATATTTAAAGCAATAGAAAATTTTTTCAATGTCGTTGCAAAAATAACGTATTCGTTGTATAATGAGTAAAAAGCAAACAAGGAGATCTTATATGCAGAAAGGCAAAATCACCATTCCGACAGACGCAAGCTTTGTGGAAGGCACGAAAAAAATCGCGGCGCTTTGGGGCGCGGACGCCGTGCGCGACTGCGATGGCACCGTTCTTCCCGCAAACGTGGCGGAGCTGGCGGACAAGGTTTACAATACATATTTCGTCGTCAGAGGGGACAACCGCTGGGCGGAAAAACATCCCGAGGAAACGCACCGCACATTTTTGATGAGCGAGCGGAACATTGCCGACGGTGAAAAGCTGGTGATCCGCGTGGCGGAAGGATACTTCGCGCAGCAGATCGAACCCGACTGGGAAAATATCTCTTACTGGGAAGTCATCGACCGCACCACGGGAGAAAAAGTCAAAGAATGGACGGCGGCTGCGAAAGACGGCGTCGTCATCGTGGAAAACGCAAAGCCGTTCCACGAGTATACCGTCGATTTTCTGGCAAAGATCATCTGGCACCCCGTGCAGATATATAACTATCTGACCAACAACTGGACGTGCGAAAAACAGAAGATGTACGACCCCGCTTTCCCGAATACGGCGGAATATATCAAAAAACACATGGACGAATGGTGCAAAGCGCACCCCGAAACCAACGTCGTGCGTTTTACCACGTTCTTATATCAGTTCTCCTTGGTGTTTAACGAAAAGGGCAAGGAAAAATACGTCGACTGGTTCGGCTACGGCATGTCTACGTCGCCCGCCATGCTCGCGGATTTTGAAAAAGAATACGGTTATAAACTCTGCGCGGAAGATTTCGTCGACGGCGGGTGCTACAACAATCCGTTCCGCGTGCCTTCTCCGCGTTTCAAAGATTATATGCGGTTCGTGCAAAAGCGCGTTTGCGCGACGGTGCGTTCGCTGACCGATATCGTCCACGCCAACGGCAAGGAGGCGATGATGTTCCTTGGCGACGACTGGATCGGAGCCGAGCCTTACGGTGAATATTTCAAGGAAACGGGACTCGACGCGGTGGTCGGCAGCGTGGGCGGCGGCGTTACGGTGCGCATGCTTTCGGAAGTTCCCTACGTAAAATACAGAGAGGGCAGGTTCTTGCCTTATTTCTTCCCCGATACCTTCTTCGACGGCAACGAGCAAGCCGCCGTCGCGGAACTCAATAAAAACTGGAATACCGCCCGCCGCGCCATCATGCGCAAGCCGCTCGACAGGATCGGGTTCGGCGGATATTTGTCGCTGGCGGCGAAATTCGATAAGTTCGTAAACCGCGTGACGGAAGTTTGCGACGAGTTCCGCGCCATTTCCGACGCCGCGGGCAATGCGAAGCCGTATAACGTGCTCACGGTGGCGGTGCTCAACTGCTGGGGCAAGGTGCGCAGCTGGATGAGTCACATGGTCGCGCACGAACTTTGGTATCAGCAGATCTATTCCTATCAGGGCGTGCTCGAATCGCTCAGCGGTCTGCCCGTGGAAGTGAAATTCATTTCCTTTGAGGACGTGAAGAAGGGCATCGACAAGGATATCGACGTCATCATCAACGTCGGCGACGCCGAAACGGCGTATTCCGGCGGGAAAAACTGGGCGGACGAGGAAGTGCTCACCGCTCTGCGCAAATGGGTGAAGGATGGCCACGGGTTCATCGGCGTGGGCGAACCGACGGCGCACGCTTCCGATAAGGACAGCAGGTTCTTCCGCCTTGCGGACGTGCTGGGCGTCGATAAGGAGCGCGGTTTCACGCTTTCGGACGACAAATATAACATCAAGGCGAAAAAGCACTTCATTACCGAAGACGTTGACGGCGAAATCGACTACGGCGAAGGCATGAAGAACGTCTACGCGCTTAAAAATACCGACGTGCTGGATATTGCGTTTTCCGAAAGGTTCAAACGCAACGTCAACGTAGGGGAAGTTAAGCTTGCGGCGAACGCCTACGGTAAAGGCCGCGGCGTGTATATCGCGGGACTGCCGTACAGCGCGGCGAACGCCCGCCTGCTCTTTAGGGCGATGGTCTGGAGCGCGGGCATGGAAAGCGAGATGAAAAAGGCGTTTTCTTCCAACCCTCTCACCGAATGCTCGTACTATCCCGAAACGGGCAAGTATGCCGTTATCAACAACAGCGATAAAGCGCAGGAAACGACTTTTTACGACGTGAACGGAAAGGCGACGCAGCTTTCCCTCGGCGGCGGCGAAATTTTGTGGAAATAAAATTTTTGAAGATTTGAAATCAAAAAACGTTAATGGATAAAGAGCAGTAAAAAACGCGCCCCCGAAGAATTTTTCTTCGGGGGCGCGGCGATATAATGGAAAAATTATTGAAAGGAAGTCCCTACGATGATTGGGGGTTTTTGTATATTTTTTATATATATTTACTATTATAGAGCAAAATAAGCCCGAATTGCAAAAACAGAAAATACGCGTTGAAGTGTATATCTAAGATGAAAAAAGTCTGAACCGCAACACCTTTTGTGTTTCAATTCAGACTTCATTTGGTGACCCTGTTTGGATATCAATTGAATATTTAATTTTTTGTATATTGAAATCATTTTTTTATTTTAAATGTACATTTCTATTTTTAAAGTTAAGATTTCAGGCGCGGTGCGAATTTTCTTTTTGTCTATTACGAACGATTTTTCAAATTGATAAAATAAAAACTCCTGACGGTTTTCACCATCAGGAGTCAAGTCGTTGTCAGGTTCTTTGCTATGGTCG
>CASETU010000009.1 GCA_949290895.1 uncultured Bacillota bacterium | reverse complement strand
CTTCATGATGCCGTGCAGTTTTTCGTCCACGTCTTCAAACGTCCAGGAAAGACGCATGCTGTTCTGACACATGTCCCGACCGCTGGTCGCCACGCCGCCGGCGTTCGCCGCCTTTGCGGGACCGTAGAGCATTTTGTTGGCGAAGTAGACTTCGATGGCTTCCGGCGTGGAAGGCATATTCGCGCCTTCGGAAACCACTTTGCAGCCGTTCGCCGCGAGGATTTCCGCACTTTCTTTATCGATTTCGTTCTGCGTGGCGCAGGGCAGCGCGATGTCGCACTTCACCGTCCACACGCCTTTGCAACCTTCAAAATATTTCGCTTCGGGGTGATACTTCACGTATTCCTTGATGCGCTTTCTTTCCACTTCCTTGATTTGTTTCACGCAGGCGAGGTCGATGCCGTTTTCATCGTAAATATAGCCGTTGGAATCGGACATCGTGACGACTTTCGCGCCAAGCTCGGTCGCTTTCTGCGTCGCGTAGATGGCGACGTTGCCCGAACCGGACACGACCACCGTTTTGCCCTTAAAGGAAGTGCCGTTCGCCTTGAGCATTTCTTCCGTAAAATAGCACAGTCCGTAACCCGTGGCTTCCGTTCTCGCCAGCGAACCGCCGTAAGTAAGCCCCTTACCCGTCAAAACGCCGGTAAATTCGTTTCTCAGGCGCTTATACTGACCGAACATATAGCCGACTTCCCGTGCGCCCGTACCGATATCGCCCGCGGGCACGTCGAGGTCCGCGCCGATATGTCTGGAAAGTTCCGTCATGAAACTCTGACAAAAACGCATGATTTCGCCGTCGGACTTGCCTTTGGGGTCGAAGTCCGAACCGCCTTTGCCGCCGCCCATCGGCAGAGTGGTCAAACTGTTTTTGAAGACCTGCTCGAAGCCGAGGAACTTGATGATGCCGAGATATACCGAAGGATGCAATCTGATACCGCCCTTATACGGCCCGATCGCGGAATTGAACTGCACGCGGAATCCCCTGTTGACCTGCACCTTGCCCTGGTCGTCCACCCAGGGAACACGGAACATGATCTGCCTTTCGGGTTCGACCAGTCTTTCGAGCACGCCCGAATCGACCAGGTCCTGTCTTTTTTCCACAACGGGTTCGAGGGTCATGAGCACTTCGGTGACCGCCTGAATGAATTCCGGTTCGCCCTGGTTTCTCTTTTCAACTCTCGCCAAAAGCTCTTTTAAGTAAGCGTTTTTGATTGCCATAGTAAAAGATTCTCCTTTTTATTTTCCGATTTACGTTTTTATTTTAGCACAAAACCGATAAAATGACAACTTCCCGAACGCGGTTTTCTTTCACCGAAAAAACAAAATATTTTATACTCCGCATAACCATCCCTTATACTTTGCATAAAATGTATTTTTCAATGTATTATTTTGAAATATGCGAAAAACAGTAATTTTAACAATCCTGCACTTAAGTTTGCGCGCATACTTGAAATAAATGTTGTCGTATGCTATAATAAAGGTATATTATGAAAACGATCAATAAACCCGTAAAGAAATCGAAAGTCAAGCGATTTGATTTTCTAAAGAAAGCGAATTACTTTTCCCCCATGCGGCACATCGCGCGGCTGGTCGCGGCGATCAAGCTCAAAGGCGCGGACATTACCATAAAACGCGTCAACATGGAAAATCTGAAACCGCCTTATTTTATCCTCGCAAACCACGCTTCGGTATTCGACATGGCGATGAGCATGGTCATCAACTACCCGCACCGCACGTATAACGTCGTGGCGCTGGACGGGCTTTACGACTTTACCGAGCCGTTGATGCGCAGCATAGGCACCATAGCCAAACGCAAATTCATCAAGGACCTCGCCTTGCTCAAAAACATGAAATACGTCGTCAACAACCGCAAAGACGCGATATTGATGATGTATCCCGAAGCGAAATATTCCCTGCAGGGCGCAACTTCCTATCTGCCGCCCTCGCTCGGAAAACTCGCTAAATTTTTGGGCGTGCCTCTGGTGATATGCAACCTGCGCGGCTGCTATGTGAACGCGCCGCAATGGCATAAGATATACAACAAAAATCCCAGACTGGAAGCGGTGGTCACGCAGATAGCGACGGCGGAAGAAGTCAATAACCTTTCGGAAAAAGAGTTGCAGGAGCGCATCGTCAAAGAATTCGCTTACGACGACTTTACCTGGCAGAAGAAAAACAACATCATTATAGACCGCCCGTACCGCGCGACGGGGCTGAACAGAATCCTCTATAAATGCCCGCATTGCGGCACGGCGCACAAGATGAAAGGCGAAGGCATTCATTTGACGTGCGAGGCGTGCGGCAAAGTTTGGGAAATGACGCCGCTCGGCGAACTGAAAGCGCTTTCCGGCGAAACGGAATTTTCCCATATCCCCGACTGGTTCGACTGGGAAAAAGCCGACGTGGAAAGGCGCGTTAAGGAAGGCACTTACCGCTTTGAAGACGAAGTGCGCGTAAAGACCATGCCCAACGCGCAACACATGTACCGCCACCCCAACGGAAAACTGATACACGACAACACGGGCTTTACCTTTATCGGACACGTTTACGACGAGGACGTGAATTTACACTTCGATTCCAAAGTACAAGACGGCGTGCATATCGAATACCCAATCAAAAACAACGATTACACCGACAGCGTGATTTTGTACACCCTGGAGGAAAGCTACTATTTAATGCCCGTTCACGCGCGAGACGTCATCACCGAAATTTCCCTGGCGACTGACGCGATCTACGCATTGCAGAACGGAAAACTCTAACGCTAAAAAACACTTTGCGCCGCGCAAAATTTTGCGCGGCGCGTTTTTTATGCGTATTTTCTCAAAAAAACAAACAAACGCGGCGTTTTTCCGTCGCAAAACGCCGCGTAAATATAAGCTAAAATAGCTGCAATATATCCACCAAAACTGCAAAACCGATGAGGAAGATAAATCCGCCGAAATGGATTGCCGCCTCCACTTTCCGATTCATCGGCTTTTTGCGTATCCACTCGATGATGGTAAAGACCACCCGACTGCCGTCGAGAGCGGGGATCGGCAGAAGATTGAAAACCGCTAAGTTGACGCCGATAAAGGACGACATCATCAAAAGATAATTGAAACCGCCCACGCGGATGGCCGACGCCGTGACACTCACCGTCGTAATCGTTCCGCCGAGGGAAGATATGCCGAGTTTTCCCGTAAACAACTGCCCGAGCACGGTAAATATCGTGCCCGTTATACGAAAAGAATATTCGAACCCGTTGCCGATCGTCTGAAAGAATCCCAGCCGAACGTTTGTCGCCGTCAGGCTCCTAAGTCCCAGTGAGGCGAGCAGCGTATTTGTATCTTCGATATTGATAAAATCGCCCCGCCGCTGCAGGCGCACGTTCAATTCCGTCTTTTCGCCGTCACGCAGAACGAGTATGGGCACCATATCGCCCGCCGCCTTGCCGTCGATGGATTTCATCAAATCGGTAGCGAGGTAGACACGGCGGCCGTTCATCGTCAAAATGACGTCGCCTTCTTTCAAAATTGCCGTTTCGTTGATGTCCGTTGAAGGAAAAGCGAGTTTTTCGCGCTCCGTCACGACGTAAACGGGACGCCCGTATGCTCCGAACAAAAGAAAAATAAGTGCCAGCGCGAGGAGAAAATTCATCAAAGCGCCGGATACGAGCACGATAATCCTCTGCCACGGCTTGCGGTTGTTGAACGCTTTCGGGTCATCGTCGTCCTCGTCTTCCCCTTTGAAAGCGCAAAATCCGCCGATGGGCAGAGCGCGTATGGAAAACACTTCGCCGCTTTTGGTATTTTTAGAATACAACTTGGGACCGAACCCGATGGCGAATTCCTCTATGCCGAAACCGAGCGTCTTGCCCGCGACATAATGTCCGAATTCGTGTATGGTTATCATGACGAGCAAGATGACGACGGCGAGCACCACGTAACCGATGCTCTGCATCACGCTTGCAAAACTAAGTAATTGATGTTCCATGAATCTCCGTGACCGCCTTTTCGGCGAGCCTGCGCGCAAGCGCGTCTTCCCGTACGAGATCGCTAAGCGACGAAATTTTCGCCCGCGAAGTTTTATCCAGCACGTTTTTCAGCACTTTCGCAATGTCCGTAAAGCGGATTTTTCCCTGCAAAAACGCCGCTACGGCGACTTCGTCCGCCGCGTTGAGCGCGCAAGGATAGTTGTCCCCCATGCGCATGCTCTCGAGCGTAAGATAAAAGCAGGGATATTTTTCTTCGTCCACGGGCAGAAAGGTGAGCGCGCCGAGCTTTACAAAGTCCAGCGGCTCGCAAGCCGTATTCAGCCTTTCGCCGCAAAGCGCCAGCTGTATGGGCAGTTCCATCGTGGGATAGGAAAG
Organism: uncultured Bacillota bacterium; assembly: GCA_949290895.1. Taxonomy (GTDB): domain Bacteria; phylum Bacillota; class Clostridia; order Christensenellales; family Borkfalkiaceae; genus UMGS775. The sequence goes on along the minus strand of CASETU010000009.1, from coordinate 3,665 downwards.
CTGCGCCAACACGGCGTTGTCTTCAAATTCCACCATGGAGTGAATGACACTCTGCGGGTGAATGACCACCTCGACCTGCTCCGCCTTCGCGCCGTAAAGGCGCATCGCCTCGATAACTTCGAATCCCTTATTCACCATCGTGGCGCAATCGACGGTAATCCTGCCGCCCATATTCCAGTTGGGGTGTTTCAGCGCCTGCTCGGCAGTAACCGATTCCAACTCTTTTGCCGTCTTGTCGCGGAACGCGCCGCCCGACGCCGTTAGAATGATTTTTTTATACGGCGCATGTCTGTCCATGCCGAGCGCCTGCCAGATAGCGGAATGTTCGCTGTCCACGGGCGCGAGCTCCACGCCAGCTTTTTCCACCGCGCGCATGACGAGCTCTCCGCCGACGACAAGGCTTTCCTTGTTGGCGAGCGCGATTTTCTTGCCCGCTTCCGCAGCCTTAAGCACAGCCTTTACACCGACGAACCCGACCAGCGCGACGACGACCACGTCCGCCTCTTCGACGATCGCCCGTAAAAAAGCATCCTCCCCGAAATAAAGGCGGCACTTTTTTCCGCTCGCCGTCCGATAATACGCGCCCTCGCCGTCAGAAAATATCTTTTCCTTTTCCGTTTCGGGTGCCGCCGATAGCGTACCCACGGCGGGCGCGAATTTTTCCAACTGATTAAAAAAAGCGCGGACGTTTTTACCCGCAGCGAGGGATACAATCTCAAACCGTTCCTTATGCCGCGCGGCAACTTCCAGCGTTTGAACGCCGATAGAACCCGTGCTTCCCAGAAGTGCTATTTTTATCATATTCAACCTGACCCGTTTTTATACTATCAGACGGGAATAAATCGAATTTTTATCCGTTAAAAAATCGAGCAAAACGCTACTTTTTAACGGCTTAAATGAACATGAACACCAGCGCGATGAAAAGCGCCGAAAACAATATGCCGTCTATCCTGTCCATGATACCGCCGTGCCCCGGCATGATCTTCCCCATGTCCTTGATGCCGACTTTCCGTTTTATCCAGCTTTCAAACAAATCGCCGACCTCGGTAAAAAACGCCGCCGCGATGCCGATCAAAAGAAAGACGAGCCATTCGCAGCCGATCCCTAAATCGGGTCTGAAAATAAAGTACAATACGATCGCCCCTATCGCGCCGCCGACCAGCCCGCCGATAGCACCCGACACCGTCTTGTTGGGACTGATTTTCGGACAGAGCTTTTTCCCGCCGATCGTCGAGCCGACAAGATAGGCGAACGTATCCGCAAGCGGAGAAGTTACGAAAATCAAAAGGAGCGCGAGCAAAGCGTGTTCGCCGTGCACGTTTGCCGCAAGCATTGCCAAAAGCAACGCGTTGGGATAGAGTACGGGCAAAATACCCGCGCCCGCGGCGAGCGCCGCGTCCTCTTCACGGCAAAGTCCTGCGGCAATGACCGCGGTAGCCGCCAAGGACAGCACCGCGACCGCCCAGCCGAACCCCGCAAATGCGAACGTCGGCACAAAAGCCAGCGCGGAAATAAAGACGAACGCCGTAACGGCTTTGCCCGCCTTTCCCGCAAACGCCTTGCCGAGCCCGTCTTCGTCCCCTTTCAGCGCGCGCCACACTTCAAACGTGCCGACCAGCGAGAAAAAATATATTAAGATGTCGAACAATCTGACGTCGAGTTGACGCAAAAAGAAAAACCCGACGATGACGGCGACGAATACCGCGCCGGAAATACATCTTTTCAGCATTCTATTTTACCGTATCTGCGCTCTCTCGACGCAAAATTTTCCAGCGCTTTATCGAGCTCCGCTTCATCGAAATCCGGCCACAGCACGTCGGTGAAATACAGTTCCGCGTACGCCGCCTGATACAAAAGGAAGTTGGAAAGCCTGACTTCTCCGCCCGTCCTGATGATGAGGTCGGGATCGGGCATGCCCGCGGTATACAGGTGTTTTCCGATGTTTTCTTCCGTGACCGTCTCTCCGCTTTCCACAAGGGCGTTCATCGCGTGCACGAGCTCGCCTCTTCCGCCGTAATCTATCAAAATATTGAGTATCCGTTTTCCGCCCGACGTTTTCGCCGTCTGCTCGGCAACGATTTTATTGAGCTTTGCACTGAGCCTGTCTTTTCGCCCCAGCACGTTGATCTTTATCCCGTTTTTGACGGCTTTTGCGGCGAGTTTTTTTAAGTAATCGCCCAAAAGATGCATGAGTTCTTCCACTTCCCCTTTCGGGCGCGCCCAGTTTTCCGAAGAAAACGCGTAGAGCGTTACGACCTCCACGCCGCGCGTAAAGGCGTGTTCGGCAATCTTCTGTACGTTTTCCGACCCCGCCTTATGCCCGTAGGAACGTTTTTTATTTCTCTTCTCTGCCCATCGGCCGTTGCCGTCCATGATGATGCCGATATGGCGCGGAATGCCTCCCATTATACGGCAAGCACGTCCTTTTCTTTTTCCGCAGCGGCGGCGTCGATGGCGGAAACGGTTTTCGTCACGATTTTTTCCGCTTCTTTTTCCGCGTCGGACGCTTCGTCTTCGGAAATTTCCTTAGCGTTCTTCATCTTTTTAAATTCGTCCATGCAGTCTCTGCGGATATTCCTGACGGCGACTTTGGCGTCCTCCGCCATCTTCTTGACCTGCTTGACGAGTTCTTTTCTGCGCTCTTCGGTGAGCTGCGGGAACACGAGGCGAATGACCTTGCCGTCGTTGGAAGGCGTGATGCCGATGTTTTCGGCAAGCAGCTGCTTTTCGATGACCTTGAGCATGGACGTATCCCACGGCGCGATGACGAGGCAGCGCGCGTCGGAAACAGAAAGGTTGCCCACCTGATTGATCGGCGTGGGCGTGCCGTAATAATCAACGAGCACTTTGTCGAGAATATGCGGATTCGCCCTGCCCGCCCTGACGGTGGCGTAATCGGATTTCAATATCGAAACGGTCTTTTCCATGCGTTCTTCCGCGTCCATTAAAATTTCTTCTATTCTTTCGTTTTCAAAAGCCATTGTTTTTCCTCCTCGAAAATTTGATTTCCCCTTATCCGACGCATATATTTTTTTATATGCGGTTTCGGCGTTATTTTATGATGGTTCCGATTTTTTCGCCCGTAACCGCGCGGCGAATGGCGTTTTCTTCAAACAACCCGAACGCCAGCACGGGAATATCGTTTTCCATACAGATGGTGATAGCCGTAGTATCCATCGCCTTGAGATTTTGCTGAATGAATTCCATGTGCGTGATGACGTCTATCTTCTTTGCATTCGGATTGAGCTTGGGATCGGAATCGTATATCCCGTCCACGTTCTTGGCGAGGAGCAGGATATCCGCGTTGATCTCCGCCGCCCGAAGCGCCGCTCCGGTATCGGTGGAAAAATACGGGTTGCCCGTACCGCAGGCAAAGATGACCACCCTGCCCTTTTCCAGGTGCGAAAGCGCCTTGCGTAAAATGTAAGGTTCCGCCACGCGGGTGATGGTGAGCGCCGTCTGCACGCGGGTGGGAATCCCGCGGCGCTCCAGCGCGTCCTGCATGGCGAGGGAGTTGATGACCGTGGCGAGCATGCCCATGTGATCCGCCGTCGTCCTGTCCATTTCCTTACCTTCCCTGCCGCGCCAGAAGTTGCCGCCGCCGATGATGATGCCGATCTGCACGCCCATTTCCTTGACTTCCGCGATCTGATCCACCACGCGGG
>CASETU010000008.1 GCA_949290895.1 uncultured Bacillota bacterium | reverse complement strand
GTTTTTGAAATTTTCGTAAAGGTACTTGAATTTGAGTTCGTGCTCTTTTTCGACTTTTGCTGTTAGTTCAAATTTTTTCGCAATCCCGCCGAATCCTTCCTGAAGGGCGATTTTCGCAAATTCTGGATAAACTTTATCCGCTTCCTCTTTTTCCGCCAGCATCGATTCCTTTAATCCGTCTTCTATCGTGATTTTCTCGAACGGATAGCCTGCGCAAATTTCGATATTCTGCGCCGCTCCGCCGTTGTTTGTTAAAAGATGATAGTACGTTTTAGCGTGCTGTACTTCGTTTTTGGCAATGGTTTTCAGTTCGTCAGCAAGTGCGGGATATCCCTGCTCGATACACAGATCCGCAATGATCTGGTAACGCAGACCCGCCTGCGATTCGCCCGCAAAAGCTCTTGCGAGATTTTTTAAGGTTTGTGAGCTAAGCATCTCGTTCTCCCTCGGTATTATCATGTGCAGTTTTTTTGTGAATATACGCGAAAGCGCAAATATTTTTTCACAAGAATTTTGAACGCACATTTTTAAGACCGATTATAGTATGTGCCGAAAGAAACGCTTTATACATAAAAATAAAAAACGGGCGGAGCAATTTTGCCCCGCCCGCAAACGGTTTTTATATAAAGTTTAAACGCTATCTTACGCCGATCCTCGTGGCGGGCACTTCCCCGGAAAGCACTTCCCTGATGGAATACTTGCCGTTGGCGATGATGACCTTTGTGCCCTGTTTTACGGCGTCCTTGATGTATTCGAGTTTCGCCCCCGCGCCGTTCGCTCCCGCGCGCGACGCGCCCGAACAGAACCCTTTATAATAATCGATGTTTTGAAGAACTTCGTCCACGTCTTTGCCACCGATCTCTTCCACCAGCTCGCCCGTTTTGATGTCCTTGTAAATGCCGTCGGTGCTCGTTAAAATGAGCAAGGTCTCCGCTTTGACGAGGCAGGCGATCTGCGCGGCGGTCTCGTCGTTGTCCACGCACTCCACAACCTTTTTGCGGGAAGATAAAAGCGCCTGAATTTCCATTTTGCGGTTTTCTTCCGCGCAGACGGCGTCGTTATAGTTGACGATGGGTATCGCGCCTTGCTTTTTACACCGCAGCAAAATGGATTTTAAAAACTCCCGTTTCACGGGGTCGTTAAAGTGCTGATGTTCTACCAAGACCTGCCGAATGGAATATTTCGGGTCTACGTATTGACGGTAGGTGGACATTAAAATAGACTGCCCTTCGGCGGAATAGTCCGCCTTGACGTCCTCCATCTTCCCTTCGAGCTCGCGGCCGTGGCGGCGAATATAGTCCAGCCTGCCGATTTCCGTAGCGCCGCTGGTCACCCAGATGTAGCCGGGTTTGAGCTCTCCCGAAAGCCGCGCGATGCGCGTATAATCGGGGATTTGCGCCTGTTTGGCGATGAGCGCCATGGAGCCGATCTTTCCGACGAGTTCCACATCGAATTTCATTCGTTTATCCTTCCTTTTATTCTACTAAAGCTTTGATTCCCTTGAGGTAAATTTCGTACATCTTATCGATGTCGGCGTCCTTGATGAATTCGTTCGGCTGATGAATGCTGCTTTCTTCGTTGGGGAATTCCGGACCGAACGCCGTGCCGCATTCAAAGACCGACGCGAACGTGGCGCCGCGCTGGCTGATGGGTTCGAGGTTTTCCCCCGTTGCGTCGTTGTACGCTTTGACGAGTTTTTGCACCGTTTCGCTGTCTTTGGGAACGTACAGCGGGTCGCGGTTCTTGTAAAATTCGTAAGGTACGTTCATTTTGTCGAAGAGCGGGAAAAATTCCTCCGCCGTCATGCGCGCGGGAACGCGGAAGTCGGCGGCGAGCACGATCTCGCTATCCGTTTGCGAAACGATGTCGGGACTGATCGTAGCCGTACCCGTTTCGTTGCCGAGTCGGGTAATCCCCGCTTTGTCGTCGAATATGTCGATGAGCGCGGAAACGTCCTCCCCGCAGTCGCGCATATAGCAAAGCAGGGGCTTGATGGCGTTTTTGCCGAGTTCCGGCATGGAGCCGTGCGCGCTCTTGCCGAAGCTTTCTATCTTTTTCCCGTCGAAAGAAAGCCCGTGCTTTTTTAAAAGCGTTTCGTTTACAGGACCTTCCGCCGAGGCGTAGGCGCAGACGGCGTTGATGACCGTGCCGCCCGTCAGGTTTTTGAACGCGCCTTTGTACGGCAGGCGGAACACCACTTTATTCGGACCTTTTTCCGCGTAGACCACGGGGAAATCGCCGTCAGGAGAAAAT
>CASETU010000007.1 GCA_949290895.1 uncultured Bacillota bacterium | reverse complement strand
CGTAATCAAACGGGTGCAAGTTCGTAATCAAACGGGTGCAAGTTCGTAATCAGCAGGTCGGCGGTTCGAATCCGCCCAGTAGCTCCATAAAAAACGGGTACAATTTTGTGCCCGTTTTTTTGTGTTCATTAAAAATGCTTTTTATTTTCGTTTGGAGAAATACGTTTTATCAATAAATAGTTTTTTTAGAAGTGTTGCTCGGCAGTGTTTTTCTTTTGTTTATTGAAAAAATTGTTGAAGAAGATATTTTTATGAAAATAATATAAAAGAGCAAATTACTCAATATAATATTATAATGGTTTTATGAAAGGTTGACAACGCTTATGCGGTATGTTACAATAAGAACATAAATGGAAAACGCGTGGATTACGCGGCGATTTTGTTTTCCATTCAGGTTGGATATATGTTTGGGTGGATTGTCTTATTATTGCTGCTATGTGCGGTGTTCGTCATACTTCATATTTTTATACTTCCGAAATATTTTCTGAGGTATATTTGTGACGCACGCCTTTTTGAAGGTCGAGGTTTGCGGCGTATAGTAGATGCGCGCGGCGTACATATCATTTATGAACCGAATGCGGTTACGCGCGCCTATATGCCGCAATATATTCTTTCCGAGCGCAACGGAAAGAAATACATGATTTGTCGGATCGATAATGCGACTCGCGCTGTCGATTACGATATTTTGTTGTTTAACAAATCCGGAAAGCTTTTTCGAATACTGAACGTGAAAGAAAATATCAAACGCGAGGGGTTTACGGGAGAAGTAAAACTTCCCACGAAAACTTCGTATGCGTTTGTAACCGTTCGTGCAGTTGACGGAATCAAAACGGAATGCGCAAATTATCATCTTTCTCCAATATGGTTGTGCTTTTATATTGCCTTGTGTTTTATTGTGGAAACGCTGGGCTTTTTTGCTATTCGCGAGTGTATAGGATACTGCTTTGGCGGATTATACGGGGAAACCTATCTTTCATATACTTTCTATTTGCTTGGAGGAGAGGTGGGAATTTCACTGCTTGCCGTCTTATTAAATCTGATTATTATGTTTATCGTCATTAAATGTTCGAATCGGAATAATTTGAAGAGGGGAAATGCAAATGCGGGAAAATGACGTAATTTCAAAGGGATCATGCGGATTTCCGCCGTGCGACCCGCTTTTGTATGCGGAAAGCTTTGTTTTTATTCGTGAAAAAAATAAGAAATATCTTCTTTTGCAATTCAAGAATTTGAGGAAGGAAACTTTGACGGCGCTCGACATAACCGTCGAATGTTTCGGCGCGGGCGAGGAAACATTATGTGAAAAACGTGTTGTTGTCGGAGGTGTAGAGGCGGCGGAAAATGCGTCGTTTGTCCTCGGTTATAAAATCGAAGTCCCCGAAAATTGCGTGTCTTTCAACGTGTGCATTAACCGTGAAAGGTATGTTGATCATTATTATCTGCCGCACGACGGTTTTTCCGCACAGGTTTTTGCGCCGTCCTCGGCGGACAGTCCGAAAACTTGTTCCGCGCGTGTTGTAAAGGGGTTGTCTTGCGCGAAAAATCAAACGATTGAAGGCGCAGTGCGTGTGTGCAGACCGAAATTTTCGTTGTGGCTCGCTTTCGTTACTTTTGCTATATTTTTAGCGATCATCGGCATGTTAATTTACGGAGCTTCCACATACGGCGATGATTCTGACCGCTTTTTGAAAAACGGCATAATGTATAGTTTCGAGAACGGCGATAAGAGCGATGGCAGTCCATTATACGTTTCGGGAATTTACGGTTCCAAGAAAAAATATATGAATATAACGATCGAAGCAAATATTGACGGGCATCCCGTAAAGCAAATAAACAAAGTTGCATTTACGTGCTGTAATTTTACTGAAATAAGAATTTCTTCCTCTGTAGAGTATATAGGCGCAACCATTTTTAACGGTAATCAGCAGGAATTGATCGTGAATTGCGCTGTTTCCGAAAAACCGCAAGGATGGTCTTCGGATTGGGCGAAAAACGTCGCGATCAATGGAAAAAAGATCACGGTCAACTGGAACAGCTGAAAAATTATATTTTTTTGTTAAAAGTTCTTTTGTTTTTTGCGTGTTTATGTTAAAATAAAGTCATGATTTACCAAAACATTGAATTTTTCAACATAGCGGAAATACATGACGGCGTTTTATATCGTTTTCCTGAAATTGTAGGAAAAAATCTCGGCGTTCCCGAATTTGACACTAAGGGGAACTTTGTACGCAATTATACGGGGCATCTCGATTCGGTCAGGGCGACTTACGACGCGGAATTGCGGTTCCGTGCAAAAGGTCCCGTAAAGATCGTGCTGGAAACGGAATCCGAAGTTCATGTGACCGTTTATAACGGCGATTTTCTGAACAATCATTTTTATTGCGCGGCGGGCAGAAAAAACGAATTTATCATAAACGAAATTCCAGCAATGGCGGGCGTAAAGCCTCGTTCGGAAAACCGTTTCCGCAAGGAATTATGGCGTATTGCGATAAACGGAAACGGATTGATAAGATTTGTTTCCCTCGATGCGGAAAACGTAAGTTTGCCTGAAGTTGGCGACGTGCCAAAAAAGCGGCTGCTCGTTTACGGTTCGTCCATTTCGCAGGGCGTCGGCACGCCGTTTCCCGTTTTAAATTACGTGAACACGGGGGCGCAAGTCCTCGGCGTCGATGTGTTAAATAAGGCGGTTTCCGGCGGTTGTTTTTGTGAAAAAACGATGGTGGAATATCTTATGAGGGAACGATTCGATGCATTGTATCTCGAAGCGGGAACAAATATTGCGGACAGACCTTATGAAGTCATCGATGAACGCGTCGGAGCTCTTATCGATACCGCTTGTTCGGTTCATAAAGATAAAACGGTATTCGTGGTTACGCCTGTGCGCGGATTAAGCGACGTTAGTTCCACGGCGGCGAATTACAGGAAAAATTTTGCTAACAGCAAAAAAGTCATTGTCGAACACGCGAAAAAGTTTCCTAACGCCGTTTTGCTGGACGGGCATAAATTGCTCGATAAGGACTATTACCTTGCGGCGGATATTCTTCATCCGTCGGAATTCGGTCACGCGATGATGGGCGTTAATTTCGCCAAAATGCTGAGTAGGTTTTTAAAAAAGTAGAGTAAAAAGAAGTAAAAGGGCGGCGCCTTACAGACGCCGCCTTTTCAGTTACATGAAAATAAAAAATCCGAATCAAAATCGATTCGGATAATAAAAATTCATTTTGGTGCCGGGGATCGGACTTGAACCGATACGGAATTTCTTCCGAGGGATTTTAAGTCCCTTGCGTCTGCCTGTTTCGCCACCTCGGCAAAAGAAGTGGAGGCGCCACCCAGACTCGAACTGGGGAATGAAGGTTTTGCAGACCTTGGCCTTACCACTTGGCTATGGCGCCTTATCCGATTCCGTTCTGCCTTACGGCAATCGGGGGAAAACCCCCGAATAAAAAAATGGAGCGGGAAACGAGATTCGAACTCGCGACATTCGCCTTGGCAAGGCGACGCT
>CASETU010000006.1 GCA_949290895.1 uncultured Bacillota bacterium | reverse complement strand
AGGTCGATATTGTTATACAGATTGTCGTTGAGTATCTGCAAAATATTTTCCACGATTTTCACGGGGGAGTTGATGGCGAGGTTTTCTTCTAAAGCCTCCGATTCATTTTCATTCAGAATATTGCGCGCGAGGGAAATGAGCAGCAGTTCGATGCAGTTTTTGATGAGCTGTTCTCCCGAAAAGGGCGCGTCGTCGCGTTTTGTCATCTTGACGAGGTAAATATCGTTCAGTTTATCTTTGAAACTCAGCTTGCCCTCGAAGATGATTTTGTTGAGCAGTTGCTTTTCAAAATCATTGAGCGTGACGGCGCGATCCTCGAAAAGTTTCATCGCCTTAGAGGTGCATTCGAAGGAAACGATTGCCGAATTTGCGAATTCGTCTTCGGTGTGAATGGTATGTATTTCGTCGGGCTTGTGAAAATAGGCTTGCCCCTGTGAAAGCGTGAATTGTTTCTCGCCAGCCGTGATGACCGCCTTTCCCGAATCGATGTACACAAGCTCCCAAAAGTTGTGCGACTCCGTCCGCACGCGGAAATTTTTACCGTATTTAAAATAATGTATGGTAAAAATAGATTTTACGTTAAAGGTTTCTTTTAAGGGATTCTGAATGTAATTTCCGTATTTGTTTTCCATATTTGCATTATACAACAAAAATTTTACAATTTCAAGTGTTTGTGTCTTTTTCTGCAAAAACCCACAATAAATTTGTAAAGCTATTTTTAAGTTTTTATTATATAATGTTTTTGTAAAGGGAGGGTAAACTTTCATGAAATACGCATTGAATTACGATAAAGGATTCCGTCCGATGATTCTCGCCCTGCGGGAATTCAAAGCGGCGGTGGAAAAAGAACAACATAAGACGCTCGCCTTGTGCATAGAGCGGAATAAGGGATATAATTACGTTTACAAGCTGGAAGTTTTTGCCGACGATAAAAAGCGCGACGAAAACCTCGGTATCGTCGAAAGACTCGTAAAATCGCTTTTATGGGTCGTCGGCGGTTATAAAGTATACATAAGCGGGGACGAATACGTTGCAGAAAAAATCGCGTCCATGTACAAAAAGGGCGGTGCGAGGGAATTTGACGCGGATTTCATGAGCAAGGTGTACGAGGCTCCTTTTGAAGTTTTGTCTGTTTCCGCGGATAAAATGCCTAAGGAAAATTCCTGCTCGCTCAAAATCGGCGGACATCTCGACGGGTGCCGTATCGGATTCGACGCGGGCGGCAGCGACAGAAAGGTCAGCGCGGTCGTGGACGGCGAAGTTGTGTACAGCGAAGAAGTGGTGTGGTTCCCCAAGACGAATTCCGATTACAGATATCACTACGAGGGCATCAAGGCGGCGTTTGCCACCGCGGCGTCCAAAATGCCGAGGGTGGACGCGATAGGCGTTTCCAGCGCGGGCATTTACGTGGATAATAAAATCATGGTGGCGTCGCTTTTCTTAAAAGTTCCCGAAGACGATTTCGAAAAACACGTTAAAAATATGTATATCGACATCGCAAAAGAATTTAACGCGCCGCTGGAAGTTGCCAACGACGGCGACGTTACCGCGCTTGCGGGGGCGATCGATTTGAACGACAACGGCGTGCTCGGTATCGCGATGGGCACGAGCGAAGCGGGCGGCTACATCAACACCGACGGCGGTCTGAACGGCTGGCTCAACGAACTCGCTTTCGTCCCCGTGGATTTCAGTAAAAACGCCATGGTGGACGAATGGAGCGGCGATTACGGCTGCGGCGTGAAATATTTCTCGCAGGACGGCGTCATCAAGCTTGCGGGCTATGCAGGCGTTAAACTCGACGAAAAGCTTTCTCCCGCGGAGAAACTGAAAGTCGTGCAAAAGATGATGGCGGAAGGCGACGAAGTAGCGGCGAAAATTTATGAAGACATAGGCGTTTATCTCGGTTATACCATCGCGTATTACAGCGAGTTTTATAAAATCAAGCACCTGCTGTTGCTCGGCAGAGTGACCAGCGGCAAGGGCGGCGACATAATCATCGAAAAGGCGAAAGAAGTTCTGAAAACGGAATTCCCCGAATATGCTGATATCGACGTGTCCATGCCGGACGAATCCAACAGAAGAGTCGGTCAGAGTATCGCCGCGGCGTCTCTGACGGAAATCAAAAAACAATAAAGGAGAAAGAAAAATGAAGTTTGTCAACGAGAATGCAACGATTTTTGTTCCCGACGGGGAAAAAGAAGAAAAAGCGCTCGAAAGAACCACGCATCTGGCTATTTCCGCGCATCAGGACGACATCGAACTGATGGCGTATCACGGTGTTTTGCAGTGCTTCGGCAAGAAGGACGCATGGTTTACCGGTGTGGTCACGGCAGACGGAGCGGGCAGCCCGAGAGACAGCCTTTATAAAGATTATACGGACGAACAGATGAAAGCCGTTCGCATTGTGGAGCAGAATAAAGCGGCGTTCGTCGGCGAATATGCGGCGATGATCCAGCTTGGCTATACATCCAAACAAATCAAAACGCCCGATAACGACGTTATCGTCGATGAATACGTAAAATTGTTTAGAGCTATGAAGCCGAAATACGTTTATACGCATAACTTGGCGGATAAACACGATACGCACTGCGGTGTCGTGACTAAGGTCATCAAGGCTTTGAGAAAGCTCGATAAAAACGAAAGACCGGAAAAGGTGTATGGCTGCGAAGTGTGGCGCGACCTCGACTGGGTGAACGACGAGCAGAAAGTCGTATTCGATTTAAGCGAACATCCGAATATCGCTATGAGTCTCGTAAGCGTGTTCGATTCCCAGATTTGCGGCGGAAAGAGATACGACCTCGCCGCGCAAGGCAGAAGGACGGCGCATGCGACTTATGCCGCAAGCCACGGCTGCGACAATGCGACGGGGCTCGGTTACGCGATGGATTTGACGCCGCTGATCGAAGACGATAAACTCGACATGGTGGACTACGTTTTGTCTTATGTCGACGCGTTCAAAAACGACGTAAAAGAAAGATTGAATAAGGTGAGTAAATAAATGAAAGTCATAATTGCTGAAAATTACGATGAAATGAGCAAAAAAGCGGCAGAGGTCATTAAAGACGTCGTCAAAAACGACGAAAACGCCGTTTTGGGGCTGGCTACGGGCACCACGCCCATCGGGCTTTACAAAGAGCTGATTTCGGCTTGCGCCAAGAAGGAAATTTCCTTTAAGAACGTAAAGACCGTCAATCTCGACGAGTACGTCGGATTGCCGAAAACGCATGTGCAGAGCTACGATTATTTTATGAAAGATAATCTGTTCAATCACATCGACATCGATATTGCGAACACCAACCTGCCTTGCGGTGACGTTAAGGATCTCGACGCTGAGTGTGCGAGATATACCGCGCTCCTCGGCAAAATGCAGCAGAGCGTGCAGCTCCTCGGTCTCGGTTCCAACGGACATATCGCTTTCAACGAACCGGGAACGGCGTTCGATTCTACAACGCATATCGTCAATCTTACGGAAAATACCATTAAGGACAATTCCAGATTGTTTGACGACATCAGCGAAGTGCCGACGAAAGCGATCACGATGGGCATCAAAAACATCATGAACGCAAAGAAAATCCTCGTCATCGCGAGCGGTAAGAATAAGGCGCAGGCTGTATATAACATGATCAAAGGCCCCGTTGTTGAAAGCTGTCCCGCTTCCGTTTTGCAGAATCATAAGGACGTTGTCGTTGTCGTGGATAAAGACGCGGCCTCCATGCTGTAAAAAATGAAAGCATTATTAAAAAATTCCCGTACGGGAGAACCTGCCGTTTATAAAACGGAAGTCGAAACGGAGTTTTTCGGAGAATATTTGAAACTTTCTTTTGTATGTGAAAATTCCGCATGTTATTGTCCCTATCAAAAAAATAATATGCCGATTTATGAAGGCGACGTCTGCGAAGCGTTTCTCTGTGCGGACGAAAAACGTCGGGAATACCTGGAAACGGAAATTGCTCCCAACGGTGCGGTTTTTGCAGCCATAATCGTAAATGACGGCGGCAAACTGAATATCACGATGCTCGACGATGTTTTGTTTGATATTCGCGTTTCTAAAACGGAAACGGGGTATTTCGCGGAATATAAAATCGATTTGAAAAAAGTCGGTTTATACGGAAAAACATTATTCGGGAACATTTACAGGATTGAAACGGACGGCGGTGAGCACAATAAACATCTTTTCGCGCTTAACCCGACGTTATGCGGAAATTTTCATATACCCGAAAAGTTTATCGAAATTAAATAGCTTACTCTTCGGATAGAATTTAACAGTAAAACACGCCGCCCCGCGAATATTTTCGCGGGGCGGCGTGTTTGTAATTGTAAGCGCTTTTAAAGGCGCTATATACGCATTGTACGCTTCTTTTAGGAAAGTTCGTATTCGTTATAGGTATCGAAATAACGGTCTCGACAAGCGAAATAAGGGCGAAAGATAGGCGCTATTTGATAAAGAGTAAAAGAAAGGGCGTTGCCGATTCGGCGACGCCCTTTTGAATAAATTATTTGTTGAATTTCTTTTTGTTTTGCTTGTTGGTCGTGATAAACTGATTTGAAATGTTTTCTAGCCAACCTGCGAACGGCACGCACATGATGATAATAGTCAGCACAAGCAGAATGTGATGCCAGTAAAGGTTTAGATTGTTTAACGGTTCAAGTACGAACAGTCCCGCGCCTTGTATAAGCGAGAATATCGATATGCCCGTCAGAACGATTGCGATGACGGCAAATAGGATACTGCGGTAAACGTTGAACGGTTTGCATATCCGATAAACCATTATAAGTCCTGCAAAATTCATTACATGGACCATCATCGTGCAGTAGATCGCGCCGGAGTAATCGTTGGGATACAGCGTTTGATAATGCGGTTGCAATAAACCTTGCGCCAACAGTACCAAAAGCACGCTGATGAGCATCAAAATAGCACCCGGTAACGATTTACACACGACGTAATTGATGAATTTTCCCTGAACCCTGTTGTCATTCGCCTGTAGTGATAAGAAGAATGACGGTGCGCCGATAATAAGGAATTCCAAAAGCATCATGTTTGCCGTATTGAACGGATAGCGCGTTCCCGGGATAATGATGATAAAGAGTGCGAGCAACGTGATGAAGATGGTTTTCATCAAGTACAGCGAGGCGGAATTTTGAATGTTGTTGATTACCCTTCTGCCTTCATGTACGACTTTAGGCATGGAGGAGAAGTTGGAGTCCATCAAGACGAGGTGGGAAACGTTTCTCGCCGCGTCGCTGCCCGAACCGACGGATATCGCGCAGTTGGCCTCTTTGAGCGCGAGAATATCGTTTACGCCGTCGCCCGTCATCGCGGTGTTGTGTCCCGCCGCCTTAAGGGCTCTTACCAAAATCGCCTTCTGCTCGGGGGTAACTCTGCCGAAAACGGTGTATTTGTTCGCCACGTTGATGACGTCACTTTCGCTCAAGCCTTCCAAAGAAATATAGCGGTGTGCGTTTTCCACGCCGACGCGCCGCGCAACTTCCGAAACGGTAACAGGGTTATCGCCGGAAATGATTTTGATCTGTACGTCGTTTTCCTTAAACCACTGTATGGTGGAAACTGCGTCTTCTCTGATATTGTCGGTAATGGTAATGAGTGCGATGGCCTTCATGCTGAGGGGCAACGATTCGCCCGTGATGCTCGCTTTGGAATAAGCGAGTATCAGCACGCGGAGCCCCATGGAAGCATATTGCTTAATCATTCTCGAAACGTTGTCGGGGATTTCCTTCAATACGAATTCCGGTGCGCCGAAAGCGTAGGTGCCTGCATCGGCAAAAGTGACAGCCGAAAGCTTTCTCGCCGAATTGAACGGCAGTATTTTTACGGGCTTAAGCGTATTGTTTCTGCCGAAATGGTTGTTCAATGCGATGGAAGTCTGATTGTTGTCATTGAGCGCCGTAAGCATGGAGCCCATCACTTCGCTGATCGTGTTCGGAATGTTGTTGTTTAATATGATGCAGTCGCTTACCTTCATTCTGCCGTCGGTGATAGTGCCCGTCTTATCGAGGCACAAAACATCTATTCTCGCCAGCATTTCGAGGGAATAAAGGTCCTGCACGAGCGTTTGGTTCCTTGCCAACCTGATGACGCCGACTACGAGCGCGATACTGGTCAAAAGCATCATGCCCGCGGGGATCATACCGATGACGACGGCAACCGTGCCGTCCACGACATCTAGCCAGTTAGAGGTGATCTGCATCTGTTTGAAGAACATACCGATGGCAATGGGAATGATCAAGAAACCGACCACCGTGATGATGAGTTGCAGAGAGCGCATCAATTCCGAATGCGGTTTTCTGTATTTTTTCGCTTTTGCGGAGAGAATTTCGATGTAATTTTCCTTACCGACTTTATTTGCGCGGGCAAGACAGTTGCCGCTGGTGATAAAGCTTCCCGCAAAAAGTTCGTCGCCGACCGTCTTTTTTATGGCAACCGATTCGCCCGTCAAAAGCGATTCATTGACTTCGACCGTGCCTTCTTCGATAATGGAATCGGTGGAAATCTGATTTCCTATTGTGAAATGCAAAATATCGTCCAAAACGATTTCGCCTGTGGAAATTTCCGTTTCCACGCCGTTACGGATAACTTTTGCCGAACGGCTGGACATCAGGGATAGTTTTTCTATGGAATGTTTCGCCCTGATTTCCTGTATGATACCGATACTGATGTTGAATAAGTAAACGATACAGAACAAGAAACGGTTAAATTCCGCGCGGCAGATAATGAGAGCGATGGCGCAGAGCAATCCCAAAAAGTTAAAGAAAGTGAAGATATTCCCGATGAAGATGCTTTTATACGATTTGGAATATTTGTTTTCTACTTTGTTGATGAGGTCGTTTTCAAACCGTTCGTTTAGCTGTTCTTCGTTCAGCCCTACGTTCAGCGGCGGGTGGTAACGCGTCGCATGAACGGAAGGCAGGGGATTGAACTTTTTCTTTTTCTTTTTCGTCTTGTCTTTTTTGAATTTGTTTTTTAACGCTTTCCAAAGATAGACGATGTCGCTGACTTCCTTTTCGTCCTCGAGCTCGTAATAAGACGGTACCGGCGGGAGAGTTTTCTGTTCTTGCAAATCCATGCTGATTTGCTCGGCATTTTCCTCCGTTTGCGGTGACGACGTTTCGTCTTTTGTCTCCGACTGTTCCGCAGCAGGTTCAACCTTTTCGGAGTCTTGCGTTTTTACGGTCTTTTTACGCGTCGCTTTCTTTTTGGGCTCGGTATCGACCGCTTTCTGCTCTGTTTCCTCCGAAAGAACCGCCGCGGCAGCGATTTCCGTATTTTCCTGAGAAACGGAAACCTCTGTCACGTCATTTTGCGATTGAACGGCGAGTTCGTCTTCGCTGTTTTGTTTTTTCTTCTTTCTTTCAGCCATAATTCAATCTTATGCTCCGTTAAAGGATAACGTTAATCAATCTGTTGGGAATTACGATCAATTTCTTGATTTCTTTGCCTTCCAGCATGGGGGCAAATTTTTCGTCTTCCGTTAAGATCTTTCTGATATCGTCTTCACCGATCCCTGCGGGAATGACGAGGCGACCGCGTATTTTGCTGTTGAACTGCACTGCGACTTCCACTTCCTCTTTGACGAGCGCCGCCTCGTTGCATACGGGATAGGGGGATAGGAACACGGACTTTTTGTTGCCGAGTCTTTCCCATATCTCTTCCGAAAAATGCGGCGCGCAAGGCGCAAGCAGCATGATAAAATCAGAAAAGGCTTCGCGCAGGAATTTTGCGTTTTTGTCGGGCAAAGCTTCGTATTTATAAAGCGCGTTCAAAAACTCCATCATGCGTGCAACGGCGGTATTGAACGAGAAAGTGTCCATATCCTTATCGACGCACTTTATAGTATAGTTTCTCACATAATCGAGATCTTTTTCATTTTTTGAGAAATTCGCACTCTTTTCCGCTTTCAGCGGGACGATTTTGTCCGCAAGCCTTTCGATTCTGTCAAGGAATTTTCCGATGGCTTTGATGCCGTCGTCGCTCCATGGACCGCCTTCCGTATAGGAAAAGCCGAACATCAGCGTCAGGCGGAAAGTGTCCGAGCCGTATTGCTGGATATAATCGTCGGGTGAAATGACGTTGCCGCGCGATTTGCTCATGCGCATGCCGTCGGGACCCAAAATGACGCCCTGATGTACGAGCGACTTGAACGGTTCGTCAAAGTCGAGGTATCCCATATCC
This sequence comes from uncultured Bacillota bacterium, assembly GCA_949290895.1. Classification (GTDB taxonomy): domain Bacteria; phylum Bacillota; class Clostridia; order Christensenellales; family Borkfalkiaceae; genus UMGS775. The sequence goes on along the minus strand of CASETU010000006.1, from coordinate 7,108 downwards.
CTGAGCGCTTTCGTGATAAAGCGGGAATATAAAAGGTGCATGCAGGCGTGTTCCGCGCCGCCGACATATTTATCGACGGGGAGCATTTTGTCTACGACATCCCTGCTGAACGGCTCTTTGGCGTTATGCGCGTCGGGGTATCTTAAATAATACCAGCTCGAACATACGAATGTGTCAAGCGTGTCGGGATCTCTGTGCGCGTCGCCGCCGCAAATCGGGCATTTTACGTTCATAAAGCCTTCGTGCTTGGCGAGAGGCGATTTGCCGTCGGGTTTGAACTCCACGTCGTAGGGGAGTTTGACGGGCAAATCTTTATAGGGGACGGGAACGATCCCGCATTTGTCGCAATGGATAACGGGGATAGGCGCGCCCCAGTATCTTTGACGAGAAACGAGCCAGTCGCGCAAGCGATAATTTATCTTATGCTCGCCTTTGTTTTGCTTGACGAGTTCGTTTACGATGGCTTTTTTCGCCTCTTCGCTGGTCAGTCCGTCGAATTTCTGGCTGTTTATCGTAATGCCGTACTGCGTGAAGGGAAGGTCGTCGTTCTCGCCGTCTTTGCCTTTTACCACTCTGACGACGGGCAAATCGTATTTTTGCGCAAAGACGAAGTCCCTGTCGTCGTGCGCGGGAACGCCCATGACCGCACCCGTGCCGTAAGAATACAGAACATAATCGGCGGCAAAAATGGGAACTTTTTTGTTATTGATGGGGTTGATGGCGTAAGCGCCGATAAAGACGCCGGTCTTTTCGCGCACTGTGGACAAGCGGTCGATTTCCGTAGCTTTGGATGTTTCGTAAATATAATTGTCAACAGCTTCCTTGCATTCGGGCGTCGTTAATTTTGCGACGAGCGGATGTTCGGGGGCGAGCGCTACGAAACTGACGCCGAAGAGCGTGTCCGCGCGAGTCGTGAAAACTTTGAATTTATCGCCGCTTTCGGTGGTAAATTCTATTTCGCCGCCCGTGGACTTGCCTATCCAGTTCCTCTGCATGGACTTCGTCTTTTCCGGCCAGTCGAGGTCGTTAAGACCGCTTAAAAGCTCTTCCGCGTAATCGGTGATTTTGAAAAACCATTGCGTAAGGTTTTTCTTTATAACCGTGCTGTGGCAACGTTCGCATTGTCCGTCGACGACCTGTTCGTTTGCAAGCACGGTATTGCACGAAGGACACCAGTTGACGGGGGCGGCTTTTCTGTAAGCGAGGCCTTTTTCATAAAGTTTTAAAAAGAGCCACTGCGTCCATTTATAATAATTTTCTTCACAGGTTTTAACCTCGGAATTCCAGTCGAACATGGCGCCCATTTCGCGCAGAGTCTCTTCCATGTTCTCGATGTTTTTCAAAGTGGAATCTTTGGGGTGTACGCCCGTCTTAATCGCGTAGTTTTCCGCGGGGAGGCCGAATGCATCAAAGCCTACAGGTTGAAAAACTTCATAGCCTTTCATCTTTTTATAGCGGGCAAAGCTGTCGGTAAGTCCGTAATTATACCAGTGCCCGACGTGCAGTTTTGCGGCGGAAGGATAGGAAAACATTTCCAGACAATAATATTTTTTGTCGGCATTTTTGGGGTTAAAATAGTTGATTTTTTCCTTTTCCCAATATTCCTGCCATTTCTTTTCAATCCTCTTGTAGTCCATAATGCCTCCGTAAAAGTCCGATAATTCAGACGATAATATTATAATATATTATAATCTTTATTGTCAAGGCATTTTGCCCGCGAAAAGGAAATTAAAATGATTGCGCGGAAACGAAAAAGATGATATACTGTTGATATATCGTAAAAAGGAAAGGGACAGTTATGGAATTTGAAAAGAAGATAGTGAACAAAGCCGCAGATGTGGCAAAATATTTTCCCGTTCTGTACGGAGAGCAAAGCGATAAACAGCTAAAGCGTTACGATAAGCTGATCGACCGTTTTCGCGATGAAATGGGAAAAACAGGATATATGGCGTCATCGAGCGGCAGGGTGGAAGTGATCGGCAATCATACTGACCATAACGGCGGCGTAGCAGTGGGGTGCGCCATCAGTCTCGACACCATCGCTATGTTTTTGCCGACAGAAAACGGGATCATAACCGTAAAATCGGAAGGATATCCCGACGTTGTGGTCGATATCTCGTCCGAAGAAAAATTGCCGAACGGTTCTTCCGATGCTTTGGTGAAAGGCATTTGCGAAGGATTTTTGAAAAGGGGTTATAAAGTCGGCGGTTTTACGGCTTATACCACAAGCAATGTCGCCGGTGGCGCGGGCGTGTCGAGCTCCGCATCTTTTGAAATTCTCATCTGCGAAATCCTGAACTTTTTATATAATGACGGTAAAGTAAGCGAAAAGGAAAAAGTATTTATTTCGCAATTCGCGGAAAACGTCTACTTCGGTAAACCTTGCGGGCTTCTCGATCAGAGCGCCATCGCGTTCGGCGGGTTGACGCTTTTGGACTTCAGAACGAAAGGGGACGTTGTGCCGAAACACATCGAATGCGATTTGAGCGAATATACGCTGGTGCTTATCGATACGGGCGGCGACCATAAACACCTTACGGGCGAATATGCCTCCATTACCGAAGAAATGAAAAAAGTCTGCGCATATTTCGGCAAAGAACGCCTGATCGAAGTGGACGAAGACGATTTTTACGCCGCGTTGCCTGAACTGAAAAAGAAAGTCAACGGCAGGGCTATTTTGCGCGCGATTCATTTTTACGGTGAAAACAAGCGCGTGTATGCGCTGGCGGAAGCGCTAACGAACGGCGATTACGAAAACTTTTTGAAATGCGTATCCGATTCGGGCGTAAGCTCTCAGACCGACTTGCAGAACTGTTTTCCTCAAGGGGACATCGAACAGCTTATTCCGACGGCGCTCGCCATAGGAAGAAAGTATCTGCACGGCGGCGCGAATCGCGTGCACGGCGGCGGTTTTGCGGGAACGACGCTCAACGTTCTGCAGAATGAGTGCGTAAATGAGTTTGTAGATGAAATGTCAAAAATTTACGGCAAGGAAAAAGTGCTGCCTTTGAAAGTACGCAAAGTGGGGACGACGGTTTTATAAGGAGAGAGCATGGTAAAACTCATTCAGGAAAAGCAAAGCGGAAAAGATTTATTCAAATGTTATGAACTTTCTGTAGGGAAAAGTGTAAGAGCTCAAATCATCAATTACGGCGGGCGGATTCACAGACTGTTTATATCAGACGTAAACGGCGTGGAAAGAGATGTTGTCATCGGGTTTGACGATATTTGCGAATATAAAGGGTCGGAAGGTTATTTTAATGCGCTCATCGGACGTGTGGGGAATCGCATCGGCGGTGCGTCGTTTGAATTAAACGGCAATAAATATTCGCTCTATCCTAACGATAACGGCAATACTCTGCACGGCGGAAAGGTCGGGTTCGATTCGGTTTTCTGGGATTGCGAAATCGATAACGACGAACTTGTTTTACGTTACGTTTCCGAAGACGGTGAAGAGGGCTTCCCCGGTAAAATGCAGGTAGAAGTCAGATACGCGGTTACCGAAAACGACGAGCTTGTCATACGTTATCGCGCCGTTTCCGATAAGGATACGGTGTGTTCCCTTACAAACCACGCATATTTTAATTTGTCGGGTAATTTTGATAACAAAGTTTTAAGCGAATGTTTGAAAATTCGCAGCGATTACATAACCGCCGTCGAGGAAAACCTGATTCCGACGGGCGAGCTTTATGCGGTAAAAAATACACCTCTCGATTTCAATTCCATGAAGGAGATCGGTGAAGAGATTGCAGATGAGAATCAATTTTTAACCATTGCGGGCGGGTATGATTTTAACTACGTTTTGAAAAATACCGCAGGCGAATACGCCGCAAAAGCTTTCGATCCGAAGACCTGCATACAGATGGAAGTATATACCGATCGCCCGTGTATGCAGTTTTATTCGGGTAATTTCCTGAACGGCGTTAAAGGGAAAACGACGTTTTATAAAAACTGTGCGTTCTGTCTGGAAACCCAGGGTTATCCCAACGCCTGCAACGTGCCGTCTTTTCCGTCTATGACGTTAAAAAAAGGCGAGGAGTTCAAGACGGAAACGCGTTATAAATTTTCCGTATATAAACCGGAACTGTAAAAAACAAATAAAATTGAGTTACATCGAATATCGTAAAAAAGCGCGGAAAACCGCGCTTTTTTGCATATAAAGAATGTCAAGCGTTCATGCTAAATATATGCATTATGAAAAATTTTATATCGAAATTACCGTTGTTTTTACAAAAGGCGGGGCGATGATTCCCGAAAGTTTCGAATGGTTCGGACAAACGGTTGCGATCGATAAAGTGCTTGACAGAAAGAAAGTTCCGCCCGAATACGTCGGCGCTTATCTTACCGATGTTTTTATATGTAAAATTCGCGGAAAAGTTCGCAAACTTTATTTTGAGCGGGAGGAAAGCCGCTGGTTTGTGGAGGCGCGGTGCAACGACGAAAAATAATTTTTATTGAAGAAAAGACTTGAAAACGAATAAAAATGTTCAAGGATTTATTTGGATTATTTTTTGTAAAAATACTTGTAAAAAACCGTTGAATTATTATCATAAGTATGGTAGAATAAAATCAAAAAAAGGTGGAAAGTATGTATAATATCGACGGACTTGAAGGAAAATTGCAAACTGCGTTGCGGAATGCGAGCGGTGTGATTAAGTTGAAAACGGACAAAAGCGGAAAGCCGCTCGTTGCCGAAAAAATATCTGCAGGTTTTTACGTGGAAATCGGGGAAAATCAAGCTAAGATAGGTTACGGAAAAATCAGCGATTTTCTCCGCGGCGCTTTATATCTCGCTTGCGGCAAGGAAACGCGTCAGGAATGCGCGTTTGATGCAATGGGCGTGATGATCGATTGCTCGAGGAACGCCGTCCCAAAAACGGAAACGATCAAAAACTTCGCCGCAACGCTGGCTTGCCTCGGGTACACTTATATTCACCTGTATACCGAAGATACGTTTGAACTGAAAGACAATCCGTATTTCGGATATATGCGCGGCAGGTACACAAAAGAGGAAATAAGGGAAATGGATGGGTTTTGCGCGTCGGTAGGCGTCGAACTCGTTCCGTGCGTACAGACTCTTGCGCACCTCAATCAAATCACGCGCTATAAAGATTATGAAGATATTTTCGATTGCAACGATATTTTATTGTGCGAAGAAGAAAAGACTTATAAGCTGATTGACAATATATTCTGCACGCTTTCGGAAAACTTTACTTCGCGGAAAGTCAATATCGGAATGGACGAAGCGCACATGCTCGGGCTCGGAAAATATCTGGATAAACACGGCTATCATTCCCGTCCCGAAATCATGCTGAAGCATTTGAAAAAAGTTCTTGAAATTGCGGATAAATACGGCTTTACCTGTTCTATGTGGAGCGATATGTTTTTCAGGCTCTTTGCGCATGGAGAATATTATGCCGAACTCAAAAATCTTCCGCAGGAAATACTTGCAAAAATCCCGAAGAACGTCAAGCTGATTTACTGGGACTACTATAGTACCGATTATGCGCATTACAACACAATGATAAAAAGTCATTTTGCCATGAGCGACAACATCGCCTTTGCGGGCGGCGCATGGAAATGGATTGGTTTTACGCCACTCAATAAATATTCGATCAGTACGATGAAGCCTTCCGTAAAAGCATGTATCGATAACGGTATAAAAGATTATTTTATCACTTCTTGGGGCGATAACGGCGGCGAAGGTATGCTTAATTCGATGCTTCCGTCTTTCTATTACGCCGCTATGCTTGCTTACGGGCAGAAATGCGATAAAGAATTGTTTAAACAGATGACTGGCGTTACGTTTGAAAACTTTATGAAACTCGACTTGCCGAATGAAATTGCAGACGCAAAATCGCAGCGCAACAATTCTTCGAGATTCTTTTTGTACGACGATCTGCTGTTTGGTATGACAGATTCCTTGATCGGGGCGAATTATCCCGAAAAATACCGCTCGTTTAAGCGCGTGTTATCTCGTTTGAATAAAGGTGAATACGGATATTTATTCAATTATATGGCGGCTCTTTGCGAAGCGCTTGCCTATAAGACCGAACTGAGTATAGCCATTAAAAAAGCTTATGCCGAGGGCGATAAAAAAGCGTTGAAAGATTACGCCGAAAAGGACATGAAAAAATTGCTTTCCGCCGTACGCAAATTCTACGAGGCTTTCGCAACCGCGTGGGAAAAAGAAAATAAACCCTTTGGATTTGAAGTGCAGGATCATCGCATGGGCGGGTTGGAAGCGCGCTTAAAAGCAGTTCAGAAAAAACTTATCGAATATGCGGACGGAAAAACCGATTCTATTCCCGAACTGGACGAAAAACATCTTCCTTGTGGATTCTGGAGCGACGGAAAAGTTGACAATACCATTATCAATAACTGGGGTGCGAATATTTCCGTCGGTATCGTATAATCGCCATACACTTACATAATGGAGGGATTGTTATGAAAATTGCGATAACTTATGAAAACGGAAAGGTCTTTCAGCACTTCGGACATACGGAAAATTTCAAAATTTACGATGTTTCGGACGGAAAAATCGTGAGTTTTGAAGTGGTAAATACCGAAGGACAGGGGCACGGAGCGCTTTCAGCGTTTTTGAAGGAGCGCGGCGTGGAAGTTTTAATTTGCGGCGGCATAGGCGGCGGCGCAAAGCAGGCACTTTCGGAAAACGGTATCCGAATTTTCGGCGGTGTTACGGGAGATTGCGACGGTGCGGTAAATGCTTATCTCAAAGGCGAGCTTGCTTTCGATCCCAACGTAAAATGTTCGCATCACGATCATGAACATGCCGAAGGTCATACTTGCGGCGACCACGGCTGCGGAAAACACGAATGTAAAAATTAAAGGAGAAAGATATGAAAGAAAACTACATAATTTGTAATTGCATGCAGGTAAGTTATAACGATATTGCCGACGCACTGGAGGGGCATAACAAATTTGAAGACGTATTGCAGCTTTTCGACGCGGTGCAGGCAGTCACGCATTGCTCCACGGGGTGCGGCGGTTGTCACGATAAGGTTTTGGAAGTGATTTCCGAAATTATGATGTCATAATCGATAACTTATAAAATCGGGACTGTAAATTGCAGTTCCGATTTTTTATT
>CASETU010000005.1 GCA_949290895.1 uncultured Bacillota bacterium | reverse complement strand
ATCGTCGTCATCGTCGTCGTCATCGCCGGGATCGACTACGGGCGGCTTTTCGCCGCTGTCTACAGGCTTCTTATCCTTGCCGAGCACCAAAACCAGCGTGACGGAAAGCGCCACCGCCAGAATACAGAATCCCAACACAAAGTAAAACGCGTTTTTCCTCAGAAACAGTAAAAACTTATTGTTGCTTTTCATAAATTCCTCCAATATTGACTTTATGTATTTTATTTTTGTTTTAAAAACCGCCGTAAATGAGCGGACTGCCCATGACCACACGCCCGTTGTCGAATGCGATGTGGAGATTGATTTTTTCGCCGCGCAGCGTTTTGCTTCGGCTGATCGACGGCGAATAGAGATAGTAGCTCGTTACGCCACCCGCCGTCTCGCTGAAGATTATTTCCGCTTTGAAATATTTTATACACTCCGAAAGAGAAAAATCTTCTTCGCTGATTTCACAGCTCTCCCCGACCTTGCCGTTCACCAGCGCATAACAGGGAAACTTCTCTCCCGCCTGAGACGACTCGCGCATGGAATACACGGTGGTTTCTTCCGCATAATCTTTGAACACGGGCGGGTTGTTGAGAAACACCAGCAATGCCGCCAGCAAAAAACCGAGCCAGAGTATGTACATCTTTTTTATAATCGTTTTTTCTTTTTCCATAATAAAAAAATCCTTCGACGCGTCTACGTGAAGGATTCTTGACCGATTCAAAAAAGTTTATACCGTGAAATTCTATTTTTATGAAAAAATTTTTTTATTGCCTTTTCGGGGCTTTACGCTGCATATATTTCCGAAAAGATATCAACCTTACAGCAGATATTCCAGCGCGCCGCTTTCCCGCATCAGCGTAAGCACCGAAAAAGTTTTAGGAATATCGGGTGCGTAAAACACGGCGCGGCGGACTTCTTGAGGCGAATAGTTGGAAAATATCGCCGCGTTGCCGCCGATCGCGCGATAGGTCGCGGCAAACTTGCCCGTAAGATTTTTAAGCGCGTCGATTTCCGAAAGGAGCTGTCTGCCCGTTTCCCGCACGCGCTCCTCGCTCACAGCCTCCGCGCTTTTCAATATCCCTTCCAAAATGTGCGTCTCGTTTCCGCCCGTGATCGCCCCGACTTCTTTCGCGCGCGAAACGTAATCGGGCACGCGCATATCCTTGCCGTGCGGCAGGGAAAAGAACGCCTGATACAGATCGATGAGTTTGAGCGCGGCGAAAAACTTCCGCTCCGCCAAAGACAACGGGACTTTCCCCGCCGATTCTAAAATTTCCGCAACGGCGTTTTCCCCGCCTCTCAGGATTTTGCCTTCGGTATAATTTTCCGCCGCCGCGAGGCGTATACGCGCTTCGATTAGCTTCAGCGGCGCGTCTTGCGCCGTCGCCGCATTGACCGCCGACGACACCGCCGCCCGCGCGAGGTGATAGCTTTCGCTGCAGTATTCCTCCGTAAATACGCCGCGCACCCTGTAATCGATAAGCGACACGATGGCGGAAGAGAGGGACGCGAACGCTTCCGAACAAGGCGCGCCGCCGCGAATCGCCTGCGGGTCGACGACGACGTATTTTTCGTTATCCGCATAAATGCGTTCCGTACGGTTTTTGATCTTGAGCGACACGACGGGCGAAAGCATATTTTCCGCTTCCGGCGAAAACGCGACGTAAACGGCGGGAAGATTTTTCAACGCGGAAAAATACGACGCTACGTCGTAAAGCGCGCTTTCAAAAACGACGATTGCGCGCACGTCGTCGGGCAGGGAAAACAGCCCGCCGATATTTTCCAAAGCGTTATCGAACTTTTTTGCCACGATGACGTTAAGAGGCTGTACGCCCGCACCGCGAATGACCTCCAGCCATTTCTGCCCTTCGGCAAGGAACGCGTCCCGCGTGCAAAGAAGCGCGGCTTTCGACGAAGGCGCAATCTTGTTCAGCGCTTTTGAAAGCTCTGCAGCATATTCTCCGTAAAGTATATGCGCCTTAAGTGCATGTTTTTTTCCGCAGAGACATTCCCATTCGTGCTCCGCAAGCGCAAAAAGGCTCATTTCGGCAAGTTTTTCCATCTTTTTCCCCTGTCATGACAAATTTTCCGCCGTGCCATACACGGCGTTGATTTTAAATCGTTCGCCTTACAAAAGCGGCGTGAAGATCGCGCAGACGCCGCAGAACAGCCGCTTAAAAATCCCCATCTTTACGCTCTTTTCGTCCTGCAGGACGCTGCGGGCAAAGGTATCTTCAAAATCTCGTTTCATCGAAAGGAGCGCCGACGTTTTATACATCCACACGCCGCATTCGTAGTGGTGCATAAGGCTTCTGTAATCGAGATTGATGGTTCCCACGATGCCGACGACGTCGTCCGCAAGCACGTTTTTCGCATGAATGAACCCGCCTTTAAATTCGTATATCTTCACGCCGTAGTCCATCAGCTTTTTATAGTTGGAACGCGTGATGTCGAACACCAGCTTTTTATCGGGAATTTGCGGCGTTATGATGCGCACGTCCACCCCGCGCTTCGCCGCAAGCTGCAAGGCGTTAATGATCTCGCCGTCGGGAATAAGATAGGGCGTAGTGATAAATAAATAATGTTTTGCGGAATTGATGAGATTTAAGTATACGTTTTTCGCTACGTAATCGTTATAAACGGGTTTCGGACCGTCGACAAACGGCTGAACGACGCCGTCGTCTTCCGCCTCGATCTCGGCGGCGACATAAGGCGCAAACTCTTCCGCACATTCCGACTGCATGTCGTACATCTGCAGAAAATTAACGGTGAGCGAACGGACCGCGTCCCCTTTCATCATGACGGCGGAATCCTTCCACGTTCCGTATGGGGAATTGACGTTGATATATTCGTCCGCAAGATTGACGCCGCCGATAAACCCGACGACGCCGTCTATCACGGTGATTTTTCTATGGTCGCGGTTATTGTGTATTCCCGTCAAAAAGGGGCGGAACGGGTTGAAACGCAGGGTCTTTATGCCGAGTTTCTGCATTTTTTTATAATAGCGCGCAGGCACTTTGGAAATCGAACCGATATCGTCGTACATAAACCGCACTTCCACGCCCTGCGCCGCCTTTTGAGCAAGAATGTCGAGCACGGAATTCCACATCTGCCCTTCTTCGATGATGAAATATTCCATAAAAATAAACTTTTCGGCTTTTTCCAGCTCTTCTTTGAGCGCATTCCAAAAATCGACGCCCCAGGGAAAATAACGCGTCTGCGTATTCGTATAAGAAGGCAGGTCGTTGAGATTTTTGATATAGACGTTCTGCCCCAGATAATCGCCCGTATCGGGTAATTTACCGCCCGAACGCGCGTAAAAATAATCGAGACAATCCTTCGTGACGTAATGAATGTCGCGATACGCCCTGCGCTGTTTGGGCGACAGTCTGCTTTCGGAAAACATCAGGTACGCCAAAAAACCGAAAATCGGCATGGAGAGCACTACGACCGCCCACGTCAGCTTGCTTTCGACATTCATCTTTCTGTTGACGATATTTAAAAACACCAGCAGTCCGAGCACAACGTTGACGATGTAAAGCCAGTTGTTCTGCCGCGAGGCGTCCGTGACCCACCAAACAAATAATATAAACTGCAAAATAATCGCAAGCGCGATGATCGTCAGTCTTCCGAAAATCAATTTAAAAAGCTTTTTCATATCTTTGCTCCGCAAGCCGTCGCCGCAAATTGAATTTGCTGCAATTATAAAAAATATTTCTATGCGTTATCTTTACGTAAAAGTAATGTCGTGGCGCCGCGCGTCGCTTTCACGACAAAAAAGTCGACACGCCAGCATTGTTCCGCGCAAATCATCGAAGGCTCTGCGCCGCTTATCATACGCTGCGGCAACTTCTTGCAGGCGTCTTTCGCGCGCCATATCCGTGCACGGCAAATACGGGAATATCATAGCACATTTGCCCGCTTTAGTCAAGCAGAGTCCGCCCCGCGCAATTTTGCAGGCCTGCGGCGCGCGAGGCTAACCGAAAGCCGAAAGCAATTCTCCCGCAAAACAAATTGAGCCGTCTTGTGAAAACCCGATACTTGCGCAAAACGTCAAAATCTTATTTTTTACGCATTTGTTTATTGCGCGCCGCGTCTTTTCCATAAAGGCGCAAAACGGCAGGAAAACACTGAAAATCTTTTATTATGGAAAATTTTTCATGATTTCAGCAAAAAAGTCAGTAAATTCCTGATTTATTTTCCTAAAAAAGGCAATTATTTTAAAAAAAGTATTGAATTATTTTTTCTATGTGTTATAATAAAAGAAATAATTCACAACGGAGGTGAACAATGAACAAAAACGAATTGATAAGGGAAACGGCTAACAATGCCGGCATTACCATCAAGGAAGCTACCACGGCATTCGATGCGGTAGTGAAGGCAATTACGGACGGTTTGAAAAATGGTGAGAAGATTCAGATTTCCGGTTTCGGTACT
>CASETU010000004.1 GCA_949290895.1 uncultured Bacillota bacterium | reverse complement strand
GCCCATTTGCCCGTGCGCTTTTCGCTTTCCGTGATGTTGCCGTTCTCGTCGATTTGAGCGTTGACCAGCGTCACGTAGCCTTCGTCCGTTTCCGACGTTTCGTCGAGCAAATCGAAGATACGCTTTGCCCCTGCCACGCCCATGACGACCATATTCACCTGCTGCGACACCTGCGAGATATTGAGGGTAAACTGGCGGGACATATTTAAAAATCCCACGATCGCACCGATGGTGATACCCGTAGCGGAAAGCCCCTCGAAAGTGAGGTTCGGAACGCCGTACAAAACCAGCAAACCGCCGGCGATAGCCACCAGCACATAAGCGATGTGCCCGATATTATTGATGATCGGCATCAAAATGTTACCGTATTTATTTGCCGCCTCGCTATCCTGAAAGAGTTCGTAATTGATCTCGTCGAAATCGCGCTTGGCTTCGCGTTCGTGACAAAACACCTTGACGACCTTCTGCCCCGCCATCATTTCTTCCACAAAACCTTCCGTCTTGCCGACGGTCTTTTGCTGGCGGACGAAATATTTGGCGCTGTTTCCGCCGATGGATTTTGTCGCGGCGACCATCAGCCCCACGCACAAAAACACGATGAGCGACAGCCACACGCTGGAATTGAACATGACGAAAAGCAAGTAGATAATAGAAACGAAAGAATAAAATATATTCGGCAAACTTTGAGAAACGAGCTGGCGGAGGGAATCGATATCGTTGGTGTAGCAACTCATGATGTCGCCGTAATTGTTGGTATCGAAATAGCGGAGGGGCAGGGACTGCATTTTATTGAACATATCCGTCCGCATTCTCTTTAAAAAACCTTGCGTGACGATCGCCATCAGCCGCGTATAAAGGAAAGAACATATCACGCCCAGCACGTAAATGCCCGCCATAACGAGAATAATGTTGACAAGCGTCGCGCTGACGGCATCGAACCCCTGCGTTATCCCGGGCGTAATGACTTCGTCGATGAGCATTTCCAAAAACACGGAGGAAGAAATCCCCGCCGCCGCCGTAACGATGATGCTGACCATGACGACGATAAGGGAAACTTTAGAATATCGGAATAAATATTTCAGCAATCTGCCGAGCACGCGAATGGTGCCCGCGTTTTTCTGCGGTTTTTTATTCATTTTCTTCGCCCCCCCTTTCTGCTTTGAGATTCATATACTTCCCTGTAAATGGGGCTTCTTGCCATCAGTTCGTCGTGCGTGCCGAAATCGGCAATCTCGCCCTCGTGCATGAGAATGATCTTATCGGCGTCCTGCACCGAAGAAACGCGCTGCGCGATGATGAGCTTTGTGGTGTCGGGGATCTCTTCTTTAAACGCCTTTCTGATGAGGGCGTCCGTCTTGGTATCCACCGCGCTGGTGGAATCGTCCAAAATCAATATCTTCGGCTTTTTCAAAAGCGCGCGAGCGATACAAAGCCTTTGCTTCTGCCCGCCCGACACGTTTGTGCCGCCCTGTTCGATATATGTATCGTATTTATCGGGGAAACCCTGAATGAAATCGTCCGCCTGCGCGAGCTTGCACACCCTGACGAGTTCTTCGTCGCTGGCGTTTTCATTGCCCCATCTGAGATTTTTCTTAATGCTTCCGGAAAAGAGAACGTTCTTTTGCAAAACGACGGATACGGCGTTCCTGAGCGCTTCCAAATCGTATTCGCGCACGTCTCTGCCGCCGACTTTCACCGAGCCTTCCGTCACGTCGTAAAGCCGCGGTATCAGGCTGACAAGAGTCGTTTTAGAAGACCCCGTCCCCCCTAAAATGCCAATCGTTTCCCCCGAACGTATGGTGATATTCACGTTTTTCAAGGCAAACTTTTCCGCTTCCGAAGAATACTTGAAACTGACGTTTTCAAACGCGATGCTGCCGTCCTCAACTTCCTTAACGGCGTTTTTGGGACTGGTCAGCGTGCTCTTTTCTTCCAGCACTTCGACGATACGTTCCGCACTCGTCCTGCCGATGGTAATCATCACGAGCACCATCGCCAGCATCATCAGCGAGGAAAGGATTTGCGCCGCATAGACGATCATGCTGGAAAGCGCGGAACTGCCGAACCCTTCGCCGCCGCCCTTCACCGAAATGGCGGAGCCGAGGAAACAGATCATCAAAATGGCGAACCACATGCAAAACTGCATTGCTGGCGTATTGAAAGCGACGATTTTTTCCGCGCGGACAAAGTCCTTGCGAACGTCTTCCGCCGTACGTTCGAATTTTTCCTTTTCGTAATCTTCCCTGACGAAAGACTTCACCACGCGTATGCCGCGAATGTTTTCCTGCACCGATTCGTTCATCGCGTCGTATTTTTTGAACACCTTATCGAAAAGCGGGTTCACCTTGAACACCACAAACAGCAAAATACCGCCGAGCACGGGGACGAGCGCAAGGAAAATCCACGCGAGCGTGGTGTTGATGGTAAACGCCATGACCAAAGAAAATACCAGCATGATGGGCGAACGCACCGCCACGCGAATGATCATCATGAACGCCATCTGCACGTTGGTCACGTCGGTCGTCATTCTCGTGACAAGGCTGGACGTGGAAAACTTATCGATATTCGCAAAGGAAAAATCCTGCACGGAATAATAAAGATTCTGCCTTAAATTCCGCGCAAACCCTGCGGACGCCGTAGCTGCATACTTTCCCGAAAGAATGCCGAACGCCAGCGCCAGAAAGGAAAGCGCAAGCAAAATGCCGCCGTACAGTAAAATATTGCCCATGGAGTTATCCGCGCTTATCCTATCGAGCATAATGACCATATACCACGGGATAAAACACTCCATCGCCACCTCCAGCGTGACGAACACCGGGGCGAGTATCGTAGGTTTTTTGTACTGACCGATACTTTTAGCCAACTCTTTTATCAATTCAACTCACCTCTTTTTCGTATATTTTACCGCGCCCGCAAACCGCGGGCGCGGTAAGTTGTTTTTCTTAAAATTTTTCGCCGAGATTTTCGATAAAACGCGCGACGTAGTCGACAAACTGCGCGCTTTCCTTTTCGTCAAATCCTTCACGCAGCTTTTTCTCGAAAATTTCTATCTGCTTTTTTAGCCGTTTATTGAATACGTGCGCCTTTTCGGTAAGCTCGATTTTCTTGAGCCGAGCGTCGTACGGCACGGGCACGCGGCAGATATACCCGCTTTCCTCGAGGTTTTTCAAAAACTCCGTGGCGGTGGGACGCTTGATGTAAAACGCCGCCTCGATGTCCCGTTGAAATATCGGAGCGCCTTCGTGCATGCAAATGTAATTGAGTATCCAGCCCTTCATGCCGGAAAGTTCGCCGTCGCTCAGTTCCGCAACGTAAGAATCGATCTTTTTGTCGATCATGCGCGCAAGCGTTTTAACCGCATACCCTATCTCTCTTTTGTCCATTGTTTCCCCCTTTATTGTTTTATTTCCTAATTGTTAGGTTTTCTAACAATCTGTTGTCTTTTTTTATTATAATCATTTTTTTTGAGTTGTCAAACGTTTGCGCGCGCTTTTTAAATTTTTTTTCTGTTTTATTGTCCCGTTTCTCCCTTTATGCTATACTATATAAAATATTAAAGATACTCCGAATAAAAATTTATCGGCAATCGGCGAACTGTCGCGAGCCACGACGTAAATCGAAACTTGAACGAAAACGCACGGCTTTGATTTTTTCGGCAAATGAAGGAGCGGATATGGAATTTACTGAAAAAACCTTTGAAAATAAGTCTATGCACGGCAAAACGGTAAAAGAAGCGGAATTTACCGATTGTACGTTCAAAAACTGTAAATTCGAGAAAACGGAATTTTATTGCTGCCGCTTCGAGGGCGTTCGGTTTATAAATTGTCGTTTTTTGAACGTGATCTTCCGCCACAGCCGAATGTTTTCTTCGGAATACGAAAACTGCGCGTTCGTCAACTTTTCCTTTGCCTCGTTAGTCAAAAGCTACGGGGCGGTAAATCCCTCTTTGCCCTTTTCAAAAGCGCCGAACTGCACGTTCAAATACGTTTCCTTCGTCGGCTTCGATATGAAACAGACAAACTTTAAAGGATCGGGATTCATCGACTGCGATTTCAATAACCTCAACGCGAAAAACTCCGACTTTTCCGACTGCACCTTCGCAAACTCTTCCTTTTCCGCATGCGATTTAGAAAACTGCAATTTTGAAAACGCGGCGGGCTTCGACATCGATTTGAAAAGCTGCAAGCTGAAAAACGCGCGTTTTTCCTACGCGCAGGCAGGGAGAATGCTCCTGTCGCTGGGCATAAAACTGATTTAACACCTTTTCGTGTTTACTCGGCCAATCATGCCGAATTGTTATACATCGACGCAAAAAACGCGGTATTTACCCCACACTTTACACGTTTACAAAACACACGGAATCACAGCCTATCGTAATTTACGAAAAAACGCCCCGCCGCTTTTCACAAGCGGCGGGGCGTCCCCCTTGTCTTTTCCGTTTTTTTCGCAAAAAAGCCTTTTCCTCACACAAGCGGAAAAGGCTTTTTCATTTGATATAAATCGCGGACAGCTTAGAATATCTTGATTTTATTGATTTCACCATCGGTTACGGTTATCGCCGCCTGCAGACGGATATCTTTGACCGAAGCGCCCACATAGATGACGAACACGCCGTCCTCCGTTTCCCACTTGTCTTTTGCCGCGGAATAGAACTGAAACGCCGTTTCGTCGAGTTGTATCGTCACTTTCGCGCAATCGCCCGCCTTGATATAATTTTTGCTGTAGCCTTTCAGCTCCAGGTCGGGACGGTAAACGAAAGACACCGCGTCCCGCACGTAAACTTGCGAAACTTCGCTGCCGTCCACGTCGGAAACGTTCTTCACGGTATAGGAGATCTCCGCGCAAAGCCCGCCTTTTTTCACGACTTCCAGATCGTCGTATTCAAATTCAGAATAACTCAGACCGTAACCGAATTCGTACCGCGTATCCACGCCCGCAGTCTCATAATAACGATACCCCACGTCCAGACCGTCGGTATAACGCGCGACGGTCGCATCGCGGTATGTATCAAAGTAAGGCGAATCTTCCAAACAAAGCGGGAAAGTTTCGCTCAGCTTACCGCTCGGATTGACCTTGCCCGAAAGGACGTTCGCTATCGCCACGTTGCCGCGCTCGCCGTTGAATCCCGCATAGACGATGGCAGCAACGCGATCCTCCCATGCGGAAACGTCGATAACCGCACCCGCGTAAATCACGACCACGGTATCGGGATTTTGCGCCGCAGTCTGCAAAATCAGCTCTTCCTGCATCGGATCGAGTTTGAGCGTGGTGCGGTCCTTTCCCTCGTATTCAATAAGATATCCCGTTCCCACGCAGATGACGGCAACGTCGTTTATCGCGCATTTTTCAAACATTCTCTGCGGCTTTTGCGAATACGACTGTATGTTTTCGTAATTGAACCCGTCTTCGAATTCTATTTCGCTGTCGGGCATAACGGATTTTAACGCGTCTGCCAAAGGTACGTTGCCGCAAAGCGGGGAAACGTGCGCCGCACCGCCGCCGCTCGTATATTCCTTTTCGCCGCGTGCATATCTTCCCAACACACATACGCTCTGCCCGTTTTGCAAGGGCAATACGCCGTCATTTTTCAACAGTACAAGTCCTTCTTCGGCAATCTTTTGCGCCACGTCGAGACGTTCTTTTTCCGTCTTTTTCGGTTTTTCGCCGCGGTGTTTCATACGCTTTTCAATGGCTTTTAAAATCCTCGCCGCCGAAACGTCTATCTCCTTTTCCGTGATTTTTCCCGCACGATAATCTTCCAAAAGTTTATCGTAATTTGCCTGATTGAAGGGCATTTCCAAATCGATTCCCGCTTTTACGGAAGCCGCTCTGTCGGACACCGCGCCCCAGTCGGACATCACCGCCCCGTCGAATCCGAGTTCGTTACGGGCGACGTCGAACAGCTTTTTATGTTCCGAAGCACGCACACCGTTGATGCGGTTATACGAACACATCACCCATTCGGGACGGGCTTTGAACGTCCATTCAAAGGGTTTCAAATAAATTTCCCGCAAAGTCCGTTCGTCCACTTCCGACGACTGCTCCAAGCGGTTGAATTCTTCGTTGTTGCAGCAATAGTGTTTAACGCAAGCCGCAACGCCGTTTTTCTGCAGACCGTCCACATATTCATACGCCATCGTGCCCGCAAGATACGGGTCTTCCGAAAAATATTCAAAATTTCTGCCGTTTAACGGGTTTCGCTTGATATTAACACCCGGAGCGAGCAAGATATCCACCTCTTTTTCCTTGCAATCGTCGGCAAGTGCCGCGCCCATTTCCCGCGCGAGTCTGCGGTTCCAAGTGTTTGTAAGGCATTGCAAAGCAGGATAAGACACAGAAGGATATGGTGTTTGCACATAATTTTCCTCTATTTTTACCTTTCTTACGCCCACGGGCCCGTCGCACATCAAAAGCGAGGGCAATTTTCCGTTCAGGTCGTCTGTATTCCACGTACCTTTGCCGCATATCAGCCGCAATTTTTCTTCTACCGTCAATTCGCTTAACTTTACCATTTTTCCTCCGCCGCACCCGCACGTTTTTCACGGGTACACTTTACATTATTATTATAAAATAGAAAAGTCCGCAACTCTTATTGAATTTCGCTTATTTATTCTCAAAAATTGCGCTCATAAAAAACTTCTTTCGCTATCAAAAGCAACGATCATTTCTTTCTATCGATGTTTTATCCGCTGAAGTAAGAGGGCTATCGGCAATTTCGCGCACGCTTCCGTTTGCTGCGAAACTTATCTAACAAAAAAACAACCGGCTCCTTTTGCGACAAAATTTATTCTTGAAAATACAAGCCTCCATATGGAAAATTGCATGAACGCCGTCTTGTTGTTTTTTCTAGAACGACTCTTTATCCGTATATGCTCCCTTGTTTTTGGCAAATTATTATCTTATTTGCACAAGATTATCGCCTTTTAAAAAACCGTTTTCATTTACTTTATAAAAAGCCTAATCTCTAAATAAAAACGTGTAAAAATATAACCTCTACGAGAAACTCACCTGCAAAAAGAGATCTTGCGTATTTTGTTACATACCCCATTTTAATTTTTATAATAAAACGCAAAAACCTTGCTGTTTTTTCATTTGCCCCCACGTCGTCAACAATCGAAAAAATACCCGACTTCTGAAGCTTTCCTTAACCATCGTCATTTTAGCCTTTATAAATCACCATACGCCCCCAGTTTTTTTCCATTAAACATGATAATTATTGAACTATTGAATTTTGCGTGATAACATCGTTGACTTTCTATTATATCGATAGACGCCCCCGTTTTATTGTAGGCTGACACTGTACATAATCTTCATGTGACATTATAGAAAATCATAATTGTCACATCAACACACGTCCCGGCTTTTTGTCTCTAAACACAACATTACGGTTTTGAGCGATTGCACCGATTACTTACTATTATATCGATATACGTCTTCGCCTTTTGCAACTTAACACTTAAATTTCGCCTCGACACAGTCGGCTATATTTTTATGCGCACAACTCTTTCAACGCTTTTATTTCCGCATAAATCAAAACCCCAAACGTACCATTTTAATATCCCCTATCGCTCAATTCCAACCTAAATAGACGTCCGAAATATTTAAAAATTTTCTCAAAAATAATCTTACCCCTGCAAACTACTAAAAACTTAAACGAGCTACGATTTTTAGATATAATTTAAAATACGGTGCAATTTAAGTACAAAAACATTTTAAATTTCTACATTCGCAAAAACGGCAATCTGTAAATTCGGTGCATACGCCAAACGAGCAAAGCATGCCCATCTGATAAAAATATTTATCTTCATGTTAGTCGTACAAAAAAACAATTTATATAAACACCATTTATGCAAAATCAGGCCCTCATTTCCTTCCGTTCTCAATATAAAATTTCAAAAAATCATCTCCTCTTCTGCATTTTATCGACAAAAACAAAAAAGCCGAAACAATTGCTGCCCCGCTCGGGACAAGTCATCGTTTCGACTTTCTTCTGATAAAAATTATTATTTTATATTTCTTAAATCATTCGGTCTTTCCTCAACTGCGCGCGTACAAATTTCCGTTACTCTACTGTCGCAAAAACCTAAAGACTTTTTCAAAAACTCATTGTACCCGTCCGAAATCAGCTTTTGTTTCAATTCTTCGCCTTCTCCAAAAACAGCAACCGTTAAATAACGCACATAAAGCGTTACAAATTTCAAAAATCTGCTGCTGCCCTCTTTGGTCAGCCAACTAAGCTGCTTTTCCGCACGTTCATAATCACCTCTGAAAAAATAATCAAGCGTCTTACATAAATTTCTTTCCGTTTCGACTTCTTCCGCATCGACATCCGATTCCAACCGCATTGCGTTTTTGGTAACGACCTCGCTACCGGAAAGCAAATCATAAAATATTTTATAAGCTTCCAACTTATATTGCCAGGTTTTTACCAACATACGCTTTTCCTTAAACTCAGCGTACTGCTCCAGATAGATCTCGGTTTCACCTTTTTCCAAATAAGAATTTATTTGAAAAACTCGAACAAACGGATATTTTTTTAATTTTCTTGGTAAATAGTGTTCCAAATCGTCAAACAAAGCATTTTTATAATATTTTTCTATTTTAGAAAACAAAGCATTGTTTGACATTATTTTATATAGTGAATAAGAGCACGGCAAAACAACCACCGCGACGGCAAATAAAAACCATGCATCATATCCATAAGCGAGCAATAATACGCTAAATAAAACGGATAAAGCAATAATTACAATATAAATTGATATTTCAAATTTTCTGTATTTAAACATAACTTCTCCTGCAACATAGAAAACAACAACGATTTATCAACAAAAAGCAAACCGACAATATTTTATAAAACAATACTAATAAGCATTTATAACATATCTTTCTTTTAAAATAAGTCTTTTGCGAATAACTTATCAAAAAACGTTATCTTTGCCGAAAATCAAAAAACGCAAATGATTAACGTCGCTTTTATGTAATGTTGTTTTAATTTTAATTACATTAACCAAAAGATAAAACTTTTCGTTTAAACTTTACTAAATAGGCTTAGTTTTAGCGCAAAAAATTAAATTCATTTATAAAATTTGCGCCATTTTATTCAAATCTATATAAAATAAAATCCATATAAAATATAATTAAAAAATATTTTATTGAGCTAAAATTAACTTTTAAAGCATTAACTGCCTTATAATTTGCCAAAATTAAGGCTGCATCGATTCACTAAAATATTGATTTATATCATCTAAAAGAACGCTGAATTTATTATAATCTCCTCCACTCAGATAATATAAATTATTTCCTTCATAAGCGATAAAATGCGAACCAAAGTAATTTGCTTTCAAATAAGACGATTTATCTTCATCCAGACTAGTAGCCGTTCTCGACTGATAATATTTTTCCCGATCCTTTTTTTCCTTAAATTGATAAGCGCAAATATTATACTTGTCCCCATTAAAAATAAACAAACCGACGATCGCCCCTGACGGCTCAATTTCGCCTATATAGGCATCATATTCTTCTTGAAAGTTCGTGGTATTCCCGTCAAGCCAGCTTTGTACTTCAGAAATATTTACAAATACATTGTATTTAGTATAAGCCATGGGATAGACAATCAGCGGAACAACTAAAGCAAACAATATCACAAAAAGAACAATATAGCAAATAATCGCCACAACGTTATTACGTTTCATAAATAACCTCCTTGCATAACATTATAAAGGATTTTATAAAGGATATCAAGGTTTTTGCAATATAATTTAACAGATCAACTCAAAAATAAACGAATTGCAGCAGTACAAAATAAACAAGTTATCAACAAATATCGAAAATTTCAACTTATACAATACACATAGCGCAAAAACACACAACAAAATAACACGAAACTATATAAATATTAGTTTTAATTAAAAAGAAAGAGAAAAAACACGTAACCTTTATTTATATTTACCTTTTCAAAAATATTTTATATGCCTTAATATCGCGAATTAGCGCCAAAAAACAGAAATTCAGAAAAAGCACTTACGCAAAAACAAACTTACTGAATTTTAATACAAAATATTAGCGCAATATAAGCAAATTATAATTGATTTTACGCCAAAACAACATGATTTTTGCGCAAAATCAAAATAATAATAGTGCAAAGCACGTTTTAATATAATGCACTATAATGCAAATTATAATCAAAGAAACTTTAAGCAAAATAAATAAAACGTACTCGAAAATTAATGATTTTTTACGCACAAGCAAAGTATAATTTATTTGTTGCGTTTCTAACGGAGATTATTATTAAAATACAAAACAAAAACTTTATGTCAGAATATATAAATTCAACATACTTATGCCCCATATAAAACAACAAACCTAGACATGCCTTAATGTCCGGATATTGTTAAAATAAAGCACCTACACAAATCAAAAAAACAATACGCTGCAGCATTTTAACAAGAAATTTAGCATTACGCAAAAAATTATATAAAATACAACATAACAGCACTTATAAAATTTGATTTTTATCAAACAAAACAACTTGTTTCTAGGCACATAAAATCAAACTAAAATAGCGCACTAAACAAATATTATAGTTAATCATCATAAAAAATATATCAGCACTCCTATATTAGCACATACCATTTATCATTACCTATTATTTACAAATGATTTAATTCAACAAAGACTATTTTTAATTACAATATAAGGTTTTACTCCATAAGACAACCCTTACATTACTGCATAAAACAGACGACATTTTAGCAATTTAATGAACTGAACATCGCATTATCACAATGAGAAAAACAACAAAAACACATCAAATTGCTAAATTTTAGCCAAAGCGCACGCGATTTTTACTGTTTTTTTAATAAACAAAGTTTTACATTAAATGAAATTTTTCTTTTCTGCCATTTTTTTGACTGTTTCACGTGAAACAATATTTTTATCAAGTTTCACGTGAAACAATTAACGCAAAGTTTTTGTAATTATGTCTTTTTATTTTAAACACATATAAAAATACACGATCTCAAACAAAGCAGCTTATAAAATTATCGAAAATAAAAAACAGTCATTCTGTCTCAGCTCGTCTAAATGAGATTTTTTAACGGCTAATTACCACCCAAAATTCACTTTTAACAACTTGATAATTTAAAGAAATTTACGATTAAAAAATAAGAGTGTAAAAACAACTTAAGCCTGTTAAGCTTAAGTTGTTTTTACACTGCATGCTCGCAAGATGTTTATAAAATATAGTTTTTACTGCAAGCAAAATCTATTTACCGTTTTTACAATTTTAATCATTTTGCTTTAAACAACTTTCTTTTAATATTTATAATTTCAAATACTTTAGATTTGCATATTATGCTTTTTTATTAATATTGCGCTCAATACTTTATGCTAGATCAGATTCAGATGAACCAATAAACTATTTCATTTGTTATTTTTTTGCGCAAAATACTTTATTTACTTTAATTAAAAAAATGGTTTTTTGCATATGGTTTATTTATGTAAATTTTAGCTTGAATCATTACTTATCGAAATATAACCATATATTTTTTAATTAAATAAACACGCTAATCGTTTTTTGATAATTAGGGTTAAATTATAAAAGAGTGAATCGGTTAAAATTTATTTATTGCTATTACCAAACACTTTAGTAAAATAGCGCAAATATTCTATTTGATAATATTATAGCATCAGATTAATTTGCCAAATTGCGCATTAACTTGTTAGTAAATTTTTTATCAATTTCAAATTAAAACGCACTTGATTTTTTTCGATTTTTTATTCATGCAAATATTTATGCGTAATTTTTATTACTTACTAATCTTGCGACATTATTAAATTTAAAATTATTCTACGTTGCAAATATTCATTCCAATGTTTAAATATTCATCATTTTATCTTGTTTGTTTTTTAATTTGTTTTCAAGAATTTAGCGCGTTTGTTGAGTTTACATAGCGTAATCATATAAAAATACAACATGCATTTTTCACTGATTTTTATATATGAACAGTTTAATCTTAAGCATAATATATTATTATTGTTAAAACTCACTGACAATTAAATGTTTATAATAACCTTTTGGATAAATCCGTAAAGAAGAAGACTCGAAATAACCGATAGAATCAGTCCTACGCAAAATACAGGGTATTCCATCATTTGCGAAGTCGTTTTTGCGCGACATCTTACAATTAGTTAATTTTATTATAATTATATCTTGACATCTTGCACCTTTTTATTAGCTTATCAAGTGTTTGAACTTAATAAGAATCTGTTTTGATTTTTTATGATTGATAACTAGATTTGCAACTTTCTATATGGCTTTTGTGTCGCGGTTCGTTTATCTTTTTTATGCCGGCATTTTATCTAATTTTTCGCGCAGTAAATTTTAGCAAAAGAATTGTATTTTTATTCCATTCGTGTTATAATTATAATAGTCGCGGTTAAAATCTTTTCCCACGCTGTTATCAAAAACAATGAACAGCTATACGTATTTTTTGAAATCGTAAATTTCAAAATTGTTAACGTGCAAAAAAACGTCATGAATTTGATATATAAATTTAAAACAACGAATATAAATATTTATAAAACAATTTTTTACTTTATAATAAATAAAGTATAATAAAAGTTTCGGTAAAATGATATATTTCGGTTCGCATTAAGTATACTTCTATAAATTTGTGATCACAAAGATTAAAATCCATACATAAAATCTCGAACGCCATTTGACTACGGGCAGGAATTTTTTTGCGCGAAGCTAAGTCCAACACTTTTTTCAGGGGTTAGAGCGGACAACATCTATTAACGTGGGCGCGCGCTATGCGGACCACCTCTTAAAAAATATCGTTAAATAATTTAATCGCATTTGTTATTAATGCGGAAATAAAAGATATATTCTGAGAATTACTGAACGTAAAAATCGAGAAATCCAACGGAAGTACTCTGATAGGCATGGCGACGAGAAACAATATCTTTCAGTAAACGATTCGATTTTATTTAAATTTAATGGCGTTAAGATAACATATTTAAATATATTTTGTTTAATATAAAATTTATACATAAAAAATCATATAAGTTTATTATATTTGCAAACTTCATGCGCTGCAATCGTAAGTAGACAACCGAAATACGCTACAACGCGCACTCATTAAAAAACAATAAAGCATTAGCGTAAAATAGTCGCGTCTACTTTTGCATAAATAAAACGTAACAATCGCAATCGGAAAAACAAATCGCACTTTTGTTCGTCAATAATAGACGAGCTAAAAAATAAGAACGGCATATAAACCTAAAAAATCGTAAACGCAAAACGCCGCACAAATGACACAATCAAATAAATAGGTGGGCTGCGAGAAAAACGCACTGTCGCTTTTCAATAGTCAATGGAAACAACGTTAAAAACGGTCTTAATATAAAAAACTCCGATGAAACGGAATCGACTTATCAAGCGATGACTAGCAACGTATTTTACAAATCAAAAATTAAAGACGAGAAAAACGCATACAAGAAGCGATTCCGACAGCTTTCAAAAGAGGAAAAACGATTTTCGTTTTACGTTCTTTTCTGTAAAACAAAAATGCTGCAAAAAACGTACAAATAGGGGCAAGGCCCGCTTTCAAAAAGCGGTGAAAAAGATTTTTGTTTGCACTATTTAAAGTCTTTTTCAAGCAACCTTTTATATAATTGTATAAATTGCGCGTGAGCGAGTATATTAATTTAAATGCGGGGGTTTACATAAACCGCTCTGCTGGGGAGGCAACTTTTGAAAAAATCAAATACAGGCATATTGATCGGCGTTCTGGCTGTCATCGTCGCGCTGATCCTCGTTTTTTCCTTTACGAGTTCTTGTCAGGGAAAAACCTATATCACCAACGGCGTATTTGAAAACGCCATCGGCATCACGAGTACGACCGACGAAAACGGAGAGACCGTCACCACCGTGGACGGAAAAGCGCATCTCGATTACTTCAAGAGCGAAAATTCTTCTCTCGTTCCCACAAGGATCGTCAGCGTCAAGTTCGACAACTACAACGTCTACATGACGATCGCGTTCAAGAACGCGTCTTCCGATAAGGAATACGTAAAAACGTATTATACGAATATCCAGACGTCTGCCGACGTTGCGCTTTATAAAGAAGCGCTTCGCGCTATCAACGCCGCAAACGGCGCAAATCCGGGCGACGCAAATTATATCGACTACGAAGGCACCGACCCCAACGCGGGTTCGCTGTGGTCTTCGCTTTTGCCGTACCTTATCATGGTAGTGCTGATGGTCGTTGCGTTTATCTTCATTTTCCGCGCGACGGGCGGCGGCACGAAGAGCGCGATGAACTTTGCCAAGACCAACGCTCGTCAGACGCACAACTTAAAAGTGCGTTTCACCGACGTTGCGGGCGCGGAAGAAGAAAAAGAAGAATTGCAGGAAGTCGTGGAGTTTTTGAAAAACCCGAAGAAATTCAGCGAACTCGGCGCGAGAATCCCGAAAGGCGTATTGCTTGTCGGGCCTCCGGGAACGGGTAAAACATTGTTTGCAAAGGCCGTCGCAGGCGAAGCAGGCGTACCGTTCTTCTCCATCAGCGGCTCCGACTTCGTGGAAATGTTCGTCGGCGTGGGCGCGTCGAGGGTGAGAGATTTGTTCGACGCGGCGAAAAAGAACCAGCCGTGTATCGTTTTCATCGACGAAATCGACGCCGTCGGTCGTCAGAGAGGCACGGGTCTCGGCGGAGGACACGACGAAAGGGAACAGACGCTGAACCAACTGCTCGTCCAGATGGACGGTTTTGAAACCAACGAAGGCATCATCGTCATGGCGGCGACCAACCGCGCGGACATTCTCGACCCGGCACTGCTGCGTCCCGGCCGTTTTGACAGACAAATTTACGTCAACACGCCCGACGTCAAGGGCAGAGAGGCCATCTTGAAAGTGCACGCGCGCAATAAACCGCTCGCGCCGGACGTCAATTTCAAGACGGTAGCGCGCATGACCAGCGGTTTTTCGGGCGCAGACCTCGAAAACCTTTTGAACGAAGCGGCAATCCTCGCCGCACGCGCAAACAGAAAAGTCATCAACAATAAAGACCTTTACGAAGGTATCAACAAAGTCTTGCTCGGACCGCAGAAAAAGAGCAGGCTCATCACGGAAACAGACAAACGCATCACCGCTTATCATGAAGCGGGTCACGCGATTCTGGCACGGCTGTTGCCGCACTGCGACCCCGTGCACGAAGTTTCCATCATTCCGAGAGGACAGGCGGCAGGTTATACCATGACCCTTCCCGATAACGACGACAACCACCTTACCAAAGCCAAACTTTTGGACGATATCGTCATGACGCTCGGCGGCAGAGTGGCGGAAGAACTCGTCATCAAAGACATTTCCGCAGGCGCTTCGGGAGATATCAAGGCGGCGACGAAACGCGCGCGGCTGATGGTCACCGAATGGGGCATGAGCGACCGCGTCGGCCCCATTGCCTACGGCAGCGATCAGGAAGTATTCATCGGCAGGGATATGGCGTCGCACGTCAATTACAGTGAAGAAATGGCGGGCGTCATCGACGAGGAAATCAATAAGATCGTGCTTTCGTCTTTGGAAAAAGCGCGCAAAATCCTCGGCGAACACAGACAGCTTTTGGACAACATGGCGCGTCTTTTGGTGGAAAAGGAAACGATTTTCTCCGACGAAGTGGATATGCTGATGGAAGGCGAGTCCTTAGAGGAAATCGAAAAATTCATGGACGAAAACGAAAAGGCGCTGCAGGAAAATCCCTTTGCGCGCGGAAACAGGACGATTATAAAAGAGCCGGCTGAAAAAGCGGAAGATACCGCGGCAACGGAGAAAACCGAAGAACCAGAAGCGCAAAAAAGCGATGCGGCGGAATCGAAAAAAAACGATAACGGCGATACGAAAAACGAAGAAAACGCCGACGACAAAAAGGAATAAGGCGCATTTCGAGAGGGGATTATGGGTAAAATCGTAGCATTTTCCAATCAAAAGGGCGGCGTCGGCAAAACGACGACCTGCGTGAATATGTCCGCCTATCTTGCCGAACGCGGAAAAAAAGTCCTGCTGGTCGACCTCGACCCGCAGGGCAACGCCACTTCCGGGTTGGGATACGCAAAACCGGAAATCAAAAATTCCGTCTACAATACCCTCATCGACGAAGCGCCCGTTTCGAGCATAGCGCTTAAAACTTCCGTCAAAAACCTCGACCTTCTGCCCTCCAACATCGATTTGGCGGGCGCGGAAGTCGAGCTCGTCTACATGAAGGATCGGGAACTTATTCTGAAGAATATGCTTTCCGAAATCAAGGACTTTTACGATTACATAACCATCGACTGTCCGCCGTCTTTGGGGCTTTTGACCATCAACGCCCTCGCCGCGGCGGATACCATCATCATTCCGATACAAAGCGAATACTATTCGCTGGAAGGGCTTTCCCAGCTTATCAACACCATCAAGCTGGTCATCAAACACCGCAACGGAAAACTGAAGATCGAAGGCGTGGTGCTCACCATGTACGACAGTCGCGCCGTCATTTCCAAACAGATTTCTGCGGAAATCAAAAAATACTTCGGCAAACGGGTGTTCGACACCATCATACCGCGCAACATACGCCTTTCGGAAGCGCCCAGCCACGGCGTTCCCATCATGTTGCACGACCCGAAATGTGCGGGCGCAAAGGCATACAGCGCGCTGACGGACGAATATCTCGAAAAAACAAAATAACCCGAAAAAACGGCATACGTATATAAATTAAACGCCGTTCAAACACAAAACTATTCCGCCGTCGCCGCAGTGCGCAACGCACCTTCGGAAACGGCAAATCAACGGGAGGGGAAAACATGAAAAACAACAGAGGTCTCGGCAAAGGGCTTTCCGCATTGTTTGCGGAAACGGAAGAAGATTACGGCAAGAGCCTGCTTTTCGACGAACCGGAAACGGAAAAGCCCGCGGGTTCGGTCAACGAAGTGGATATCGATTCCGTCTATCCCAATCCGAACCAGCCGCGAAAAGTATTCGACCCCGAGGCTTTGGACGAGCTGGCGCAGTCCATCACCCGCCACGGCGTCATCATGCCGATCATCGTCAACAAGAGCGCGAAAGGCTACATGATCATCGCGGGCGAACGGCGTTACCGCGCGAGCAAGCTCGCGGGACTTAAAAAAATACCCGTCATCATCAAAAACTACACCGAGCGGCAGATAAAGGAAATTTCCCTCATCGAAAACTTGCAAAGGGAAGACTTGAACCCCATCGAGGCCGCCACGGCGATGCGTTCGCTGATGGAAGATTACGGCATGACGCAGGACGAACTCGCCGACCGCATCGGCAAGTCCCGCCCCGCGATAACCAACACGCTCAGATTGCTGCAGCTCACGCCGGAAGTCATCAAGATGGTGGAAACGGGCGCGCTTTCATCGGGGCACGCGCGTGCGATCATCACCGTTCCCGCGGAAGATCAGATACGCCTTGCCAACAAATTCGTGAAAGACGGCTGCTCCGTGCGCGACGCGGAACAGCAGGTCAAGGATTACTTCAACCCGCCCGAAGAAAAAAAGAAGAAAAAGACGGAACTTTCGGTTGAACTTAAGGAACTCATCGCCAACATGCAGCGCGTGCTCGGCACGAAAGTCAACGCCATCGGCAACGACAATAAGGGCAGGATTTACATCGATTATTACACCCGCGACGACCTCGACCGCCTTGCGGAAATCATCGAGTATGCGGAAAAATCCGACAAACAGTTTTAATATTCGCCCGCAAGGGCTTTTCGGCAGGGTTTGAATTTCAAATCCTGCTTTGATTTTACCGCGCGGCAACTTCTCTTGCGGCGGCAATCGCTTAGCTACTAAAAAGTTATGTCGCGGCGTTTTGCAAAACGCCGCGACATAAGAACGCGAACGCGTTATTTACGAAAAACCACAAAACAGGAGAGACGTATATGGTCAAACAGACTGCAGGAAGAAAAAATTTAGGAGATTTGGCACCGAAATTCGCCCAGCTCAACGACGACGTATTGTTCGGCGAAGTATGGTCGCGCGAAACCGCGCTTTCCTTAAAATCGCGGAGCATGATAACCGTTACCGCACTCATCACAAAGGGGATTTTCGACAACTCCTTAAAAGCGCATCTCGCCACTGCAAAAAACAACGGGGTGAGCAAGGAAGAAATGGTGGAACTCGTCACGCACCTCGCTTTCTACGCAGGTTGGCCAAACGCGTGGGCGGTCTTTCCGCTGGTAAGAGAAGTGTACACCGAAGAAAACGGCGGTTCAAAAAATTCTCTGTTCGGCACGGGGGAATTCAACGCGGCGTACGCACAGTACTTCAAGGGCAAAAGCTATCTCAAAATGCTCTGCACGTCGGGCGTTTCCGTCGCCAACGTGACCTTTGAATCGAAATGCCGCAACAACTGGCATATCCACCATAAAAGCGGCCAGATATTGCTCTGCACCGACGGCGAAGGACGATACTGCGAATGGGGCAAAAAAGTGCAAAAACTTTTCCCCGGCGACGTGGTATACATCGCCCCCGAAGTAAAGCACTGGCATGGCGCTTCCGACGCGGGATATTTTTCGCATCTCGCCGTGGAAATACCCGCAAAAGACAGCTTTAACGAATGGCTGGAAGAAGTGAGCGACGAAGAATACGGCGATTTTTAAATTGATATTTCGCGACAAGTTTAAAATTTTCTGCATAAAAAAATTGTC
>CASETU010000003.1 GCA_949290895.1 uncultured Bacillota bacterium | reverse complement strand
TTTTGTAAAGGCGGAAATAGTTCTGGAACGTGATGGTCGCATAAGTCTTGTTTTCGTTGCGAATCTTCACGTTTTCCTTGGCCTCTATCGCCTGATGCAAACCGTCGGAATAGCGGCGGCCGATCATAAGACGACCCGTGAATTCGTCTACGATGATGACTTCGCCGTCGTTGACGATATAATCGTTATCCCTTTTGAAGATGTAGTGCGCTTTGAGCGCCTGCTGGATATGGTGGTTCAGATCGGCGTTTTCGATGTCCGCAAGGTTGGTGAGCCCGAAGAACCGCTCGGCTTTCGCGGAACCGCTTTCGGTGATCTGCACGCTCTTTTCCTTGACGTCGATGGTGAAGTCCTCTTCCGGCGTAAGCGTTTTCACGAAACGGTTGGCCGAGATGTATTTTTCGCTCGATTCCTGCCCTCTGCCGGAAATGATGAGCGGCGTTCTCGCTTCGTCTATCAAAATGGAGTCCACTTCGTCGACGATGGCGAACACCAGCTCGCGCTGTACCATCTGGTTGACGCGGCTTTTCAGATTGTCGCGGAGATAGTCGAAACCGAGTTCGTTGTTCGTGCCGTAAAGAATGTCGCAGGCATACGCCTTGCGCTTTTCGTCGTCCTCCATGCCGGGAACGACCACGCCGACCGTCAGGTTGAGGAATTTATATATCTTGCCCATCCATTCGGCGTCGCGCTTTGCGAGGTAATCGTTGACCGTGACGATGTGCACGCCCTGCCCCGTCAATGCGTTGAGGTACGCGGGAAGAGTCGCGACGAGGGTCTTACCTTCACCGGTCTTCATTTCCGCAACACGACCCTGGTGCAGACAGATGCCGCCCATGACCTGCACTTTATAGTGCCGCATGTTGAGCACGCGCCACGCCGCTTCGCGGACGACGGCAAACGCGTCGTACAAAATATCTTCCAGCGTCTCGCCGTTTTTGAGGCGGTCCTTGAATTCCGCAGTCATGGCTTTGAGCTGGTCGTCGGTCATCGCCTTGTATTTTTCTTCCAGCGCCATGACCTTGTCCGACATCGAATCCAGCCGCCGCAGATTCCTTCTGTTTTCACCGCCCAAAAGATATCTTATCAGTCCCATATTTACTCCTTTTCGGAAAGCGGAGCGCTTTCCCGTTGATTTTCTGTTTCCCCCGCGAACGCGACGGACGCTACCGTGAGCACGTAAACTTTCGCCGCGCCGCTTTTTTTGAGCGCGTCCGCCAGCGCGTTTGCCGTCGCGCCCGTTGTCGTCACGTCGTCGAGGATCAATATATTTTTGCCCGCAACCGCCTTTTTATCCGCGATGCGAAAGGCATTTTCCGAATTTTTCAGCAGCGACGCTCTGCCGAGACCGACCTGCTTTTCCGCCGTTTTTCTCTTCTCCGCCGCGAACACGTGTTTTACGCCCGTCAACCGCGAAAACGCTTCCGCCAGCAAAACGGTCTGGTTATATCCGCGCTTTTTTTCGTCCTTTTTATACATCGGCACGGAAATCACCGCGTCTGCAGGCGGCATGGTGTTATAAACTTCCGCCAAAAAAGGCGCAAAAACTTCGGCGAGATAACGCGCGTTGCCGTACTTGAACTTTTTGACGAGTTCCGCGGCGACGCCTTCATATAAAAAGACGCTCCTTGCCGTATCGAAAGCGGTGAGCCGCCCCGCGCAGGTATCGCAATATTCCCGCGGCGAAACCGTCTTCCTGCCGCAATGGGAGCAGATGCTTTCGCCGACGAAGGGCAGCCGTTTCAGACAGTCTTTACAAAAGTACCCGCCGTCGAAAATTTCTCCGCCGCAGTGCGCGCACGTCCAGTGCAGATTGAACGCCGCTTTCTTTGCGGCGGCTTTCCACTTTTCAAACACGCAGATATTTTTCCCGCAAATCGTCCGCCCTGTCGGTCTTTTCCCACGGCAGATTTTCCTTGCCGAAATGTCCGTAAACGGAGGTCTGTTCGTAAATCGGACGGCGCAGTCCCAGCTTTTCGATGATGGCGAAGGGACGGAGGTCGAATTCCTCCACGACGATTTCCGCCAGCCGCTCGTCGGAAAGCTTGCCCGTGCCGTGCGAATCGACGAAGACCGAAACGGGACGCGCCACGCCGATGGCGTAAGCGACTTCCAGCGTGATCTCGTCGGCAAGTCCCGCCGCCACGAGGTTTTTGCAGACGTAACGCGACATATACGCCGCGCTCCTGTCCACTTTCGTGGGGTCTTTGCCGCTGAACGACCCGCCGCCGTGCGGACATCTGCCGCCGTAGGTGTCGACGATGATCTTTCTTCCCGTCAGACCCGAATCCCCCGCGGGACCGCCGATCTCGAACCGTCCCGTCGGGTTGATGTAGTATTTCGTATCTTCGTCGAGAAACTCTTTCGGAATGACTTCCTCGACGACGTATTTTTTCAAATCCGCCCTGAGCCGTTCGGTAGCGACGCTTTCATCATGCTGGGAAGAAAGCACCACAGCCGAAACGCGGCGCGGCACGCCGCCGTCGTATTCCACGCTGACCTGTCCCTTTCCGTCGGGACGAAGATAAGGCAAAACGCCGCTCTTTCTCACTTCTTCCAAACGCTTGCACAGCTTATGCGAAAGCATTAAGGCGAGGGGCATAAGCTCCTCGGTCTCGCGGCAGGCATACCCGAACATCATGCCCTGATCGCCCGCGCCGATCTTGTCGGCGATGTTGCAGCTCGATTCCTTGCATTCGAGGGAGTTATCCACGCCCAGCGCGATGTCGCTGCTCTGCTTGTTGAGGCGCACTTCTATCCTGCACCCGTCCGCGGAAAATCCGAGCCTGTCGTCGGTATATCCTATCTCGCGTATTTTATCGCGCGCTATTTTTTCCACGTCGATATCCGCGGAAGTCGTGATTTCGCCCATCACCAGAAGAAACTGTCTGGTCGCAGAGCATTCGCACGCCACGCGCGCGTCAGGATCGACTGCCAAGATCGCGTCGAGCACGCTATCGGCTATGCGGTCGCATACTTTATCGGGATGTCCTTCCGTAATGCTCTCGCTGGTAAATACTTTTTTCATAAACGTTCCTCTTTCCGCTTCGTCCTCAAAGCGGCCTTTTTCTTTAAAAATCGCAAACTCAGGTTACAGTATAACGCATTCGCCCGTCAAAGTCAATTATTTTGGCTTTTAAATAATGTTTTCCCGCGCG
>CASETU010000002.1 GCA_949290895.1 uncultured Bacillota bacterium | reverse complement strand
TCGGAAAGTCTCAAAGCCGATTCCGGTTACGATACTCTTGATAAATACCTCGATTCCCTCGGCGTGGAAAAGAAGATAGGGGATCAGCCGTTTACCACCTGGAAAGATTATTATAACGCGATGATCGCCGATATGGAAGCGTATCTCGACGAAGAGGGCGCGAATAAGGACGGCAAGAACGAGGACTTCTACCTCTATCAGTTGCAGCAGGCGTACGTCGGCAACATTCTCAGCACGCGTCTTACCAACAAGCAGACGGAGATCATCAACAAATATAAAAAGCCGAACGAAGAAGGCGAGTACGACGAATACAAGGAAGAATACGTAAAAATTTACACCGAAAGATATTCGGAGTTCCTCAAAGACTAAAAGATAAAGGGCAAAGCCGAAGGGTTTTGCCCTTTTTGTTATCGCGGGCGAATGACACGATAAAACGCAACGGTTTAAGGAGGATAATACGATTAAAGCATTGCGCGCGGTTCGATAATTTATAATCGGTTTGAGGCGCGCGGTTCGTTTGCAAAGCGGGACGGCTGTGCGCCGTTTGCCGCAAACGCTCGGGACGAAAAAATACGGAAGAAAGATCATGATCATTTATTTCGATACGGAAACGACGGGGCTGCGCCCCGGAAAGATATGCCAGCTTTCGTACATCATGCAAGACGAAACGGAAGTGCGGGCGAAGAATATGTTTTTTCACGTGGGGTACGTGGAGCCCTCCGCGGCGGCGGTGCACGGTTTTACGGCGGAAATTTTATACCGTCTTTCCGAAGGCAAGGTGTTTGCCGACCGTGCGGAGGAAATCGCCGCGGACTTTTCCGCGGCTCAGCTCGTCGTGGCGCATAACTTTTCCTTCGACGCGATGTTCATGAGCGCGGAATTTGAACGCCTCGGCGAGCGGTTTCGCTACGAAAACAGCTTTTGTTCCATGAAAAAATTCACGCCGCTCTGCCGTCTGCCCCGCGCGAACGGTACGGCGTATAAATATCCCAAACTCAACGAGCTTTGCACGTTTTTGGATATTTATCCTTACGACGTCACGCGGGAAAGCATGCGGCTTTTCAAAGCCGCGCCGTCCGCGCACGATGCGCGTTACGATACCGCGGCGCTCTATCTCGCCATGAATGCGGCGATGCAATGCGAAGACAGGGGTTTTTGCGATTTGAAGGGTAAACTATGAATTTTATCAAACTGGAAATGCACGCGCACTCGCGCGGCGGAAGTTCCTGCGCGCAGGCGGACGTGGAGGAAATGTTGAAAATTTATAAAGCGGCGGGTTACGGCGGCATCGTGCTCACCAACCATTGCTGCGAGGCGAGCTTTGCGCTCTATCCCGGCGAAACGTATTCGGAAAAGCTGAAGTTCTACTTTTCGCTGTACGAAAAATTCCGCACGGAGGCGCTCAAAGCGGGCATAAAGCCGTTTTTCGGCTCGGAGGTGCGCGCATACGACGCGGAAGGATATTTCAGCGAATACCTGCTTTACGGGCTCGACAAGAAGTTTTTTACCGACAACCCCGTGCTTTATAAGCTGACGCAGAAAGAACTTTTCGCGCTTGCGCAGGAAAGCGGCGTATTCATGGCGCAGTCGCACCCTTTCCGCAACGGCGTAAAGGTGGGGTATTACGGCTATCTGCACGGCGTGGAGGTGTTTAACGGACACAAATTCCACACCAACCGCAATCCCGTGGCGAAAGCGTTTGCCGAAGGTTTTTCCTTCAAGGAGATCGCGGGCACCGATTTTCACATGGTCGAACAAACGCCTGTCGGGGGAATTTATCTGCCCGAAGAGATTTCCACCGATAAGGAGCTTGCAGAATATCTTTTTTCTTCCCAGCCGCAGCTGATTTGTCAAACGGAAAAATAATCGCGTAAAATATTTCCCGCCCGCGCCCCCGTTTCGGGGGCGCGGGCGGGAATTTGTTTTTTAAAAGCGACGGCGGGTTGTGCCGTTTGCGCGGGGTAAGGAAGAATGGCTTTGAAAGAGGAAAACAGCGCAATCAAAAGAAGAAAACATCGCGGGGGCGGTCACGACCGCCCCCGCAATGTTTTTCAGGGTATTTTTTGTGTAAGTTTTTTTATCGGTTTGTTTATATTTGCTTTGTTTCGTTAGTATACGGCGTTTTCGTGAATCCGATGAAAATATTTCGCCGTTTTTTCAGCTGTTGCGTTTCATGAAGTCGATGTCCGACTGCATACCCGCCGCGCTTTCCGCTTGCCTGCGCGCGTAATCGGTCTGCCGTTCGCTTTCTTCCGCCATCTTGCCCAGCGCCTGCGCCTGTTCTTTCGCCGCCTCCGCCTGCGCTCTCGCATATTCCGCCTGTTCGCGGGCGTATGCGGCTTGCTTTCTCGCGTATTCTTCCGCTTTTTGCTGGGAACGGAGCTGTTCCATGCCGAGGTTTTCCATCTTCGCGCGGTGCTGTGCCTCCGCTTGCGCTTTCGCGTTTTCGTTGTGGCGGCGCTCTAAAATGTCGTAAACTTCTTTCAGCGTTTCCGCTCTGCCCGTGGCGAGCAGCTGTTCTCCCGCGACAACGTCGTCCAGGTCGGTAAATTCGGCGGGGAAGGGTTTTAAGTATATTTCGTTAACCATCTTCTGCGTGACGAGGGTCATGACGTTGAAATATTCGTCGGAATTTTTCTTTGCGGCAGCCGCCTTTTCTTCGTAAAATTTCGTGTGTGCGGCATTTTTTTCGCCTATCTCTTTCCATACGGGGCTCTCTTGCAGCACGTATTTTTCGACGGCTTTCTTCTGAGAGTTATGTAAACAAGCGTTGATTATGCCCACCGCGATGAGCCCGGCAATGCCGATGAATAGCGAAAAATAAACTACGTTCGGCGTGCTTCCCGCGTAAAAGAAATCGTCGAACTCGGGCGTCGAAACGGGGCGGAGCATCAGCGGCACGAAGATGAACAAAATCGCCGCCGCGATGGGGATAAGGTATAACGCTCTGCGCCGCACGACCCCTTTGCGCGTTTCGGTTGCGGCAATTTCTTCCGCTTTCTTTTTCAGCTTTTCGTCCGCGGGCTTGTTGCGCTGTTGCTCGCACAGCATGCGCTGCATGCCGGCCGCGCCGTATTGCGCACCGTATATGCCCACGCATTTTTTTAAGAGCGCGCAAGCTTTCGCAAACGTGAGCGCCCTGCTCGCGTCCGTTTTCTTCTCGGGTTCGTTGTGGTATTCGCCTTTATATACCGCGTTGTCCGTCATGGTCGTTTTAAAGGTTTCCAAAAGCGCTTCCGAGCTTTTTTTCACTTCCTCGGTGTGCTGTTTGTAAAGCTGTTCTTCCTTTGCAAAAAGCTCTTCTTCGTTTTTGCGCACGGTATCGAATGCGCAATATTCTTCCGCAACGCGTTTCAAGTTTTTATCCAGCGCGGCTTTTTTGCTTTGCTTTAACTGCATAAATATCTCCTTATTTCTATATTCTAAATATATTATAGTCATATTTATGACTATTGTCAAGGATATAACTATATTTTATAATATATACATAATGATCACATACCGCCCGTTTTGGAAGACCCTGAAAGAAAAGAACATATCGACGTATACCTTAATTAACAAGTTTTCGATCAGCAGTGCGACGATAGACCGTATGAGAAAAGGAATGGGGATCAGTACCGCAAAACTCGACGATTTATGCAAGATTTTGGATTGCGGCGTATCGGATATTGTGGAATACGTCAAAGAGGAAACGGAAAATTCCGAAAAATAGCGTACGACGATTCGGATTTTTAAGCGCGGTAAAAATTCCGCGCTTTTGTTATTGCATGTCTTGAATTGCCGTGGTATACTGTAAACGCTATGAAAAGCCGATTTTAAGAAAAAAAATTTCGTCGGCGCGTTCGGATATGGAGGAAAATATCGTGGAACAAGGCATAAAACAAAAAGGATATAGATTATCTTCCGACGACAACATCGTTTTTTTGCAGGAAATCGCAAAAAACCGTCCGCGTTCGCTTTTCGAACATCCGTATCTTGCGCTTTATAAGCGGGTGCACGAGGACTTCGGC
Source organism: uncultured Bacillota bacterium (assembly GCA_949290895.1). Taxonomy (GTDB): domain Bacteria; phylum Bacillota; class Clostridia; order Christensenellales; family Borkfalkiaceae; genus UMGS775. Next base: position 4,567 of record CASETU010000002.1, on the reverse strand, counting down.
GCGAAGGTCGTTCTCAATCTTTTTTACGATAATTCGACCTCTAAGGGGTTTTTGAAAGACCGCGGATATTTCGATCTTTCGCAAATGCCCGATATTTACAAAAAGGAGTGGGAAGAAAACGCCGACTGGCTGAAACTTTCCTTTCATGCCCTGCGGGAGTTTCCGGAATTTCCCTATAAATCGGCAAAGAAAGAAAAGGTATTGTCCGACGTGAAAAAAGTGCACGGCGAAATTTTACGCTTTGCGGGAGAAAGATCGCTTTCCTCCTTTGCGACGGTGCATTACGGGGAAATCGGGCAAGAAGGGCTCGACGTTTTGCAAAGCGCGGGATATTCGGGATTTTGCGGATATTTCGATGCGGAAAACGGCGCTCCGTCCGTCGCCTACGGTAAAAGCGAGGCGTTCTGCCGCAAAATCGGGCAAGAAAAGATTCTAAAAGACGGCGGAACGGTATTTGCAAAGATCGACCTTTGCATGAACCTTGCGAAAACCGCTTCGGAAAATAGGGAAAAGCTGGAAAAGCTGATGCAAAAAGAGCGATTCGGTTTTTTCCATATCATGATACACGAGCAGTATTTTTATCGAGATTACGCCGCGTACATCGAAGAGTACGGCGAAATCGTTTCGGCGTGTTGCCGCATGCTCTTTGAAGGGGGATATCACGGGGCGTTTTACGACGAATTTCTTCGCCGCACGGATTGAATTAAAACAAAAAGGGCAACTTGCCAAACGCCGTTTTGCTGATGAAAGGGCGCATATAGCGAAATTACAGCCGAAATACGAAACGCCGCCGATTGACAATTTATCGGCGGCGTGTTATACTTTAACAAGATTGCAAAAACGGTGTCGGAAGATACGCGTTTTTGTTTTTGTGCAATAAAGCGGAGGGAAAATCATGGGCAGAGTGTTCGTTCTCGGCAGCATCAACTGCGACCTCGTCATCACCGCGCCGTATTTGCCGAAAAGCGGGGAAACGCTTTCGGGCGGCGGGTTTTTAATCAACGCGGGCGGAAAAGGCGCGAATCAGGCGGTCGCCTGCAGCAAGCTCGGCGCAAAGACCTATATGATCGGCGCCGTCGGCGACGACCCGTTCGGGAAAGTCTGTTACGATTCTTTGGAAAAATACGGCTGCGACTGTTCTTACGTTGAAAAGATGAAAGGCGTTTCCACGGGCATCGCCAGCATTTGGGTCATCGACGGGGATAACCGCATCGTTTTGGACGGCGGCGCGAATATGCGGCTGGAAAGGGAAAAGGTGCTTTCCGTCATAGACGGCGCGTGCAAAGCGGGGGATATTCTCGTTACGCAGCTGGAAATCGATTTGTCTTTGGTGGAAGCGGCGATGCGTCGCGCCAAGGAGAAGGGCATGATCACCGTTTTGAATCCCGCTCCCGCAAGGCCGCTCGGAAAAGATATTCTCTCCGTTACCGACGTGCTCGTTCCCAACGAGACTGAAACGGAAATTTTAACGGGCAAAAGCGTAAAGAGCAGAGAAGAACTTCTCGCCGCCTGCGAAAGCCTTTTCGCGGCGGGCGTGGGGGAAATACTCGTGACGCTGGGCAAGGACGGTTCTTTTTATTATAAAAAGGGCGAAACGGCGCAGGCGGGTATCATAAACGTCAAAGTAAAGGACACCACCGCGGCAGGCGACACTACCATCGGCGCTTTGGCGGAGCGGCTCTCTTCGGGGTTCGGTGTAAAAGAAAGCATGCGCTATTGCGCGGCGGCGAGCGCGCTCACCGTCACGAAAGAGGGCGCGCAGCAGGCGATTCCTTATAAAGAAGAGTTGGAAAAGTTTTTAAAAGACAACGCATAGATCGGCAGGGAGGAAACATGGATAAATTGCAATTTCCCGACCCTATCAGGGCGCGCTTAAACACGCAGCTTTTGGACGGGGTATGGAGTTTCGGTTACGACAATCAAACATGGCGGGACATCAACGTGCCGTATTGTCCCGAAAGCACGCTTTCGGGCATACGTAACACCGATTTTATTCCCGTATGCTATTATAAAAGAAAGTTTACGCCAAAAAAAAACGGTATGCGCGCCTTGCTGCATTTCGGTGCCGTCGATTATTTCGCGCAGGTATTCGTCAACGGGAAATTCGCAGGAGAACATAAAGGCGGGTATACGCCCTTTTGCTTCGATATCACCGATTTGCTTTGCGACGGGGAAAACGAGCTGTCGCTTTGCGTACGCGATTACGATATTTCCGACCAGCCTCGCGGCAAACAGTCATATAAAAAGAATTCTTTCGGCTGTTTTTATACCCGCACGACGGGAATTTGGCAGAGCGTGTGGCTGGAATATGCCCCGCAAAACCGCATCAAAGCCTTTTATTTCTATCCGTGCGTCGAACGCTCTTCGGTGCGCGTCGATCTGCTGGTCGAGGGCAAGGGCAAGTATTGCGCGGAAGTTTCTTTTAACGGAAAAGTCGTCGGCAAAAGCAGCGGCACGGCGGAATACAGAAAAAAGTTCGAAATCGCGCTTGAAGAAAAACATCTTTGGGAACTCGGCGCGGGGAATTTATATGACATGCGCATCGTTTACGAGCAAGACGAGGTGTTTTCTTATTTCGGGCTGCGGGAAGTCGGCTATAAGGGTATGAACTTCCTTTTGAACGGCAGAACGGTCTTTCAGAAGTTAGTTCTCGACCAGGGGTATTATCCCGACGGTATATATACCGCGCCGAGTATCGCTGCCATGCAAAAGGACATCGACCTTGCGCTGGAGCTCGGGTTCAACGGCGCTCGCCTGCACCAGAAGGTGTTCGACCCGAAATTTTTATACCTTTGCGATAAAGCGGGGTATATGGTGTGGGGCGAGTTCGCAAGCTGGGGCGTGGACTATCACGACCTGCGCGGCGTCGGGCAGTTTTTAAACGAATGGGAAGAAGTGCTTTCCCGCGATTTCAATCACCCCGCCGTCGTGACGTGGTGCCCGCTTAACGAGGCGTGGGGCGCATGGGACGATCCGAAAAAGAAAAGAGACGTCCGCTATGTCGACGCCGTTTACGAATTTACCAAAATATACGATAAGACGCGGCCGTGCGTGGACGTGAGCGGCGGACATCACGGGCGCAATACCGATATTTTCGATTTCCATTGTTACGAAACGCCGGAAAATCTGAAAAAATATCTCGACGCGCTGGAAGAAAACGACGTGCTCGACGTGCCGCTCCTCTATTGCAAGGGCGAAAGGAAAAATTATAAAAAGGGCGTGCCCGTCAATATCAGCGAATACGGCGGCATTGCGTTGGGCGTAAAGACCGACGATACCGAAACGGTCAACGAAGGCGCGGTGCAGAGCGAGGAAAGCTGGGGTTACGGAAAAGGCGAAGAAGACGGCGACGCATTCGTCAAGCGTTATGCCGCGCTGACGGAGCTGATATTTTCTTACAAAAAACTTTCGGGATTTTGCTATACGCAGCTTTACGACGTGGAGCAGGAGCAAAACGGTTTTTACGATTATCACCGCAACGATAAGCTCACGCAAGCGCAAAAGCAGGCGATCAAAAAGATAAACGATATACGCAACTGATTTTTTAATAGTTTACATTCTTTCAAGCGTTTGCGGTTTGTTTGACATGCACTATTTTAAAGTTTATCGGTGAAATAAATCCCTCGCGGGCGGAAGACTCTTCCGCCCGCGAGGGATTTTGAGTTTATCCGTTTATTGCAATACATGGCGCATAAAGAAAAACTGCTTTTGCGAACGATAAACGCCGACGATCATTTTTTTTCGTCAAGAAAACGCGTGCAGAGGGCAAGCACTTCGCTTTGCAGAGCGGTGAATTTTTTCTTTTTGCGGCTGATGACGAAATATTCTCTCTCAAAGACGGCGTTTCCAAGCATAATGCGCCGCAAAGTCCCGTCGGCGAATTTATCTTCGATAATGCCCAGCGGCAGCACCGCAATCCCCAGTCCTGCCGCCGCGCAGTGAAGTGCCGCCTGCGGGTTTGCCGACTCGATAAACGGCTCTATCTTCACGCCGTTTTCCTGCAAAAACCGTTCGAAACGCTCCCGCGAGGCGCTGCCTTTTTCCCTTAAAATAAATCGGTGCGCGTAAAGATCTTCGATTTTCAGTTCGTCGGGGGCGGGGTAGTCTTTTGCGCATGCCGCTACCAACTCGTCGCGGTAAAATTTCTGCGCGTCGAAATTCTGCAGGTCCACCGCGTTTTCCACGAGTCCCATGTCGAGTTCGCCCGTAAGCACCGCCTTTTCCACCGTCTCTTTCGGAAATATCTTGATTTGCGGTCGCGCGGTCGGTATTTCCGCTTTCATTTTTTGCAACAGTTTCGGCAAAAGAAAAGTACCTATGGTCAGGGATGTACCTATTTTCACCGCGTCGGCGCGGCTCTTTTTGTACGCGCAGTTTTCAAAGTCCTCAAATCCGTTCAATACGTTGCAGGCGCGTTCGTAAAGCTCTTGTCCCGCCTCGGTGATGACCAAGCGGTTTTTTATTCTCCCGAAAAGGGTAACATGATAGTGTTTTTCCATTTCCGCGATCACCGCGCTCACGGAAGGCTGCGCGATATACAGGTTTTTCGCCGCCTGCGTGACGGAAC
>CASETU010000001.1 GCA_949290895.1 uncultured Bacillota bacterium | reverse complement strand
GTTGAAGCATTGCAACTCTCCGCATTGGAGCTTGCTATCCTCAACTGCTACATGAACGGAATGAAACAAGGTGCAGTATGTTCTGAGCTGGGTATTGGACGAGGAACCATCAATCACAGAAAAGCAACCTTTCACCATTTTTCCATCTACGTATAGTTTCGGCACTTACACCAAGAGCGGAACTTAAAGTAACTGTATTGACGCCATTTTCAGTCATCAATTCTGTTAATCTTTCTTGAAATAAGTTATCTTTTTGCATAAACTAATCTCCTTTTTAAGCTTGCGCAAATGAAGAAGTATTTATACAAAATTATCCTCTATAAAGTTGCATAAAACTTGCAATCCACCTATAAAGTGGTGTATACTTAATTTATAATTTGTGAGTTGCAAGATAAAAAAATACTTTATTAGTATACTAGAACTTTATTCCGTTAAATTTTTAGAACACAAAGTTCCCCCTAAGTTGGCAATCTTGGAAACTAATAAACGGATTGATAGAAAATTTGATGTTATTATTTTCGGCGTAAAATTTTCTTTCGGTGGAACATGTGAGGCTTATAAATGTGCCCGCAAAACGGACAAACCTGTTTTTAATATTTTTGAAACTTTGGAGTTTGGTTTATGAAAAAACTTTTATCTTTATTCTTTCGTATACATTATTCGACAATAAAGAAAGGTTTTATTTTGTATTCAGTACTTCGAAAAACCCCGTAAATCGTTTTGAAACCGATACAACGAATAAAACTCAGATAGAATGGAAAACAATTTACGCCGTTTCGATCGTTCTGCTCGTTTTAGTTATTATTATAACTCTGTCACTGATTGTTTCAAAAAAGAAACGGTGAAACAATAGTGGCAATATTTAAAAACCAGGCGCAAGCAAATATTTGCTTGCGCCTGGTTTTACATAGAGTCGGTAGTCCTGTTAAATTTTATACGCAGAGAATGATATCTTTATTATTGCTTAAAACTTTTCACCGTATCGCCTTCTACGATTTTGAAAGGAACATAAATTTTGTTGCTTACAACTTTATTTGTTATTTTTGCCAAAAGTGTTTCCATGGCGAGTCTGCCTATTTCTTCCTGATCTTGACAAATATGTGTTACTAAGGGGGAAGTAACGCTTTCATATTCGTCGAACATGATAAGAGAATAATCTTCAGGTACGGTTTTTTTAAGTTCTTTTATAGCTTCGAATACAAGTTTTGTAACGGTAAATTCCGAAGATATTATGGCGGATATTTCGTTGTTAGAGCATAGAAAATTTTTGATACTTTCAATGTCTTTTCTATATATCGTTTCTTCGTTGCCGTTGTGCGGACTCATCAGCGTATTTAGAAAATTAGTTTCGTTAATGGGAATATTTTGCATCAAATGAGCAGATGTAAATCCGTCTATTCTTTCTTGAACGGAAGAGGTGTTGTGCTGTGGGCTGGAAAACATCGCGATATGTTTATGCCCTTTTTTAAACAGATAGGATGCTGCTTGAAACGCCGCATCAAAGTTGTTGGTCGAAATTCCCGGAATGGCAAAACCGGAAAAATATCTGTCAACAAGAACGATGGGGAACTTGTTGAAATGATGTCTTATCAAGGATTCGTTGTAATATTCATTATGGATTGGTTGAATGATGATGCCGTTTACGCCTAAAGAAACTAAATCGTTAATTGCTTTTGTTTCTTCCTGCGGATCGTCCACGGAATTTTTAAAAATAACATGATATCCGTGTTTTGCCGCGGTTCGCTCAACGGAGGTGAGTATTCTTAACCCGAAAGAATATGCTACATTGCACAAGATTAAACCGATTGTATTTTGTTTCGGTCTTGTGGGAATTTCTTCTACAAATGTTCCTCGACCTGCAGTTCTGGAAATAAAGCCGTCTTTTCTCAAAAGCTGCATGGCTTTTTGCACGGTGATGCGCGATACATAAAACATTTCCGCCAACTCCATTTCAGTTGGAAGCATAGTTCCCGGCGGATATTTGCCTGCTATTATATCTTGTTTTAATTTGTCGTAAATTTCGATATAAAGAGAGTGTTTATTGCTTTGTCCGTCCATTTGATCTCCTGTATGTTATAAAATGTTATATAATGAATAAAACATTATACTTTTACAGATAATATTTAAAATATAAAAATTGCAAGTAAATCAATACTAATTTTTATTTATTTTACCATATAGAGTTCTTAAAAGTCAACAGAATTTGACGATAAAATTATATAATGTCATATATTTGTTATATTTATATTATATATGTTATAAAATGATAAAAAAGTATTGAAATGGTATTTCAAATGTGTTATGGTAATTATAGATTCCGAAAAGGAAATATTTGGGAATTCAGGAGGAAAACATGAAAAAACTTGCCAGTCTTATTTTAATGGTAGTGTTATCGTTTAGTGTTGTCGCTTGTAACAATACATCGGCAAACGATTACAGTAAGTATCGTGAAGACGGTCGCTTGATTTTAACGATTTGGGCACCGGATCAGTATGCCGGTAAACAGGTAAGCCAACAATTTCAATCGTGGCTGGATGCATTTAACGAAACGCAGGAATTGAAAGATATCGGCGTTTATCTGCAATTCAGCCCGATGACGCAGTTGCCCACGTCGCTTGGAACGGCGTGTTTGTCCGGACCGCATAAGATGCCGGATATCGTCGTTTGGGATAGATTTGCAACGCCTTCTAATACGAAACTTCTTTTGCCGATCGACGATCTTATCGAAAAAGACAATATCGATTCAAGTAAATTTTTTGCGGAAGCGTATAATGAACTTAATGTAGATGGAAAACAATACGGTTTGCCGCTTGATGCCGATCCGTGGGGATTATACATCAATATGGATATGGTAGAAGAGTATAATTCTACCGCCGCAGTAAACGATAAAATCGATGTAAACGATCTGGGCACGTGGACGAAAGTGATGGAAGCGGCTGATAAACTGACTTTGCGTGACGGAAATAATGTGACGCGTTCGGGTATCAATACTACCAGTGCGGACGGACAGTTTTTCTCCTTTGTCTATACCGGGGGCGGCGAACTGATCGATACCGATAAAAACAGTCCGACTTACGGGGATACCGTTATGGCTGAAGACGTTGGTTTTTTGCAGGACGCGCAGTCGCTCCGCGTTTACGATTCGCTTGCGTTTTTCAATGAACTTTACGACATGAATCTTTGTAATACAGGTCACGGCGGTACGGATGCTTTCGGCAATAATTTGCTCGGAATCACATACGGTTCCATATATTTCCCGCAAGAGCTTTCTGCGTATAGTTTGAAAAACTACAAAATGTTGCCTTATCCCGCGAGAGACCGTACCTATGTGAACGGGGAAGATAAACCGCAGGTAATCGATCCGTCGGCGGAAGATTCGCTCGGAATGGTCAACGGGCAGGTGGGCGGAATGCTCGGCGGATACGGTTTAGTCATCCCGCAGCCTACAAATGCCGCCATGAGGACGAAAGAATGGCAAAAGCATGTGGATAAGGCGTGGGAAGTCATCAAGCTTTGGATGACGAACGATTCCATAAACGAACTTTATTTTACGACGAATAAAGCAATCACTTGCCGCCAGGATTTGTGGGATAACGAATTCTATCAGCAGGACGGCGTCATCAAAGATATTTTGCCGTACCTTGAAAATTATAAGATGAGACCGAGCGTAGCGGGATATGAAATGTTCGAATCGAGTGTGGTGCGTACACAAATCCAGGCTTTGCGCGAAGGTCAGCTTACCGTATTTGAAACGTATAAGGCTATCCGTGAACAGGGGAACGCTTTGTTGAGAACCGCGCAGGGGAGGGCGTAAAAAATGGCGGCTTTAAGCAAGAAGTTATCGCTTAAAGCGCGGAGAAACATTGTCGGTTATACGTTTGTTACGCCTGCTATTCTGTTTTTTGTGATATTTACGCTATTGCCGCTGTGTTTGTCGTTGTACCTGAGTTTTTTCACGACCGATATGTTTTTTTTGGATATGGAATATATCGGTTTGAAAAACTTTACGCGCGTATTCAAGGATCAGCTTTTTTGGAAAAGCATTATAAATATTTTATTGTATACTTTAATGGCGGTACCGCTTAACGTTTCCGTTTCGTTGTTGCTTGCATCTTTGGTGAATAATAAAATTGCGGGTGCAAAGGTATACAGAGTTTTGTATTATCTGCCCAGCGTAACGAGTTCCGTTGCGGCAAGTATTGTATGGCTTTGGTTGATGAATCCCGCTTACGGTTTGTTGAACAATATTCTCGAATCGGTGGGTATTCCGGGATGGACGTGGCTGTCTCATTCCAACACTGCGTTGTTTTCCGTTACGTTGGTCACGGTATGGCAGGGCGTAGGTTCCAACATGGTCATTTTTCTGGCGGCGTTGCAGAATATGCCGTCTCAGGTTTACGAAGCTGCCAAGATCGACGGAGCGGGGCCGTTTACGATTTTTTTCAAAATGACGCTACCCCTTATTGCGCCCACAATGTATTTTATTTTGACGATGACTTTGATCGGCGCTTTTCAGCTTTACGATCAAGTGTACGTATTGACCAGCGGAGGTCCGGTCAATTCCACGTTAACGCCGGTGTATCTTATCTGGCAGAACTCATTCGGGACGAACGCAGGTCCGCAGGCGGGGTATGCCGCAGCGCAGTCGTGTATATTATTCCTCATTATAATGGTGGTTACCGTGTTAATACGTCGGCTTGATCGGGACGCGACGAAATAAGGAGGCGCAAAAATGGATAATATTCAAAACATTGAACGCGATGTGCGCCTTGCCGATAAAATTGCCGAGCGCAAACGTAAAACCTATGTTATCGTAACGCGTACGTTGCTCTACATTCTCATGACCTTTATTGCCGTATGCATGATACTGCCTTTTTTATGGTCGCTCATCACCTCTTTGCGACCGGAAGAGGAAATCATGAGCTTGCCGATGAAATGGATTCCTTCCGCGATCACGCTGGAACATTTCAAATATGTTTTTGAAACGATACCGTTTTTGAAAATGTTTTTAAATAGCGTGATTGTGACCGTCGTCGGTATGCTTACGAATCTGTTTTTCGGTTCGCTTGCGGCGTATGCGTTTTCCAAAATACGTTTCAGCGGGCATAAAATCATTTTCAATATCATGCTGATGTCCATGATGATACCCGGCGTGATCACGTTGATACCCACGTTCTTCGTTTTGCTGCGTTTTCCCCTTGCGGGAGGCAACAATATTTTAGGTCAGGGCGGTATAGGCTTTTACGATAATCTTGCCGCGGTGATCTTGCCGGGAGCAATCGGCGTGTACGGTATATTTTTCATGCGGCAGTTCTTTACTTCGCTTCCCGACGACATGGCGGAAAGCGCCAGGATTGACGGTGCGGGCGAATTGAAAATCTTTTACAGAATTTATCTTCCGCTCGTGGTGCCGGGGCTGATGACGCTTGGAATCTTTACGTTCCAAAGCGGTTGGAATAACTTTATGTGGCCGAACATCGTGTTGCAGAGTCCGGAAAATCAGCTGTTAACGATGGCGTTCAAATTTTTCAAAACGCCTACGGAAGTGAATTACGGACCGCTTATGGCGATTTCGTTGATGATGGCAGTTCCGGTGCTTATAATATATGTTTTTATGCAGAAATATTTTGTTCAGGGCGTAGCTCTGGGCGGTATAAAAGATTAAATGGAGGAAATGGTAATGAAAAAGAAGTTGCTGGGCGCGTTTTTTGCGCTCGTATTAGCGGTTTCCGCATTCTGCGGGACGTTGACGACGGCTTTTGCGGCAGGGGAATTCAGCGCGGATTTTGAAGGATCTGCAGTGTATCCCGCGGGCAGAACCAGAGAGGAAATCACAGCCGCGCTTAACAAGAGGATTGCCGATGAAAACGAAAAAATTCAGGCTGTAATCGATGAAGGCGGCAATTTGGAAGAAGCCTTTAACAGCGGCGAAATCGTAGCGTATTCCAGACGAAACGAAGGTATAATCAATGCGGAAAACAAACGTTCCGGATACAAAGTTTGGGAAGGCGCGCCTCTTCTCGATTTGAAATTTATCAATAAGGGGTATGACAGCTGGGGCGACAATTCCGTGGCGTGGTTGACTTATAACGGCGTTAAAGATGAAGCGTATTTTATTACGGCGGAATTTGCAAACGCGTTTGGAAACGACGGCAACCAAAAACTCGGCATACCGTGTGCCGACATGTTCCGTCTCGATGACGGCGACGGAACATATACCGCTTATCAGAATTTTACTAACGGTTATATCAAGTCCGATAACGGAACGACTAGCGTTGTAAACGGTAAAAACGTAGTGCTCGGCGAAGATAATGCCGTAAGCGAAACGGCCGCCGATCCCGCATCCACGGGTTATATCGGTGCGGCAAGCGAAAGCACGCTGAATAAAGCGGGCGTATCCGCAACGCAGTTTGCAAAGGCGTTTACGGACGCTTATAATCGTTATGCGGAAGAGGGGTTCAATGTGGGATATCCGTTCTCGCCCGTTATGGATGAAGGGAAGAACAGCGGCGGCGAGAAGAGATACGGCACGCTGTGCTCGCAAAATTTCCGTTTCGGCGATTCTGTATCCTCTCCTTGGGGTACAAACGACGACAGAAGGAACTGGGCTTTCTTGGCTTATAACTTCGAGCAGGGTAAGGTTTATCTCATTGCGGACGAATTCCAGCGCGCGTTTGAAACGACGGTGGAAAACACGGGTTCCTTGGGCGATCCTATCGGGGACGCGTTCCTTGCAAAGGACGGCAACCGTTATCAGAATTTTGAAAAAGGCTATATGAAAGCGGAAGGCGCAGAAGCGCAGAACGCGAATGCAAGCGTAGTGCTCGGCAAAAATGTGGACGAAAACGGCAACGCTGCCGATATCGACGTTTCCAGCAAAATCGGCGTTTTAGGTAAAACCGTTACGAGCGTGCCGGAAAAATACACCAACGAAACTTTCTCCGCGGCTTTTAAGGCGGCTTATGAAGAGAAAGTGGAATATAAAGAAGGCGAAGAACTTCTCGGTGTGGATCTGGTAGCGTATGAAAACGGATTTTATTCCCAGAAATATACCGATAATAAAGGAGCTGTGCACATGCTGGCTTATGTGGAAAAGACCGACGAATTCGTGTATCTCAGACCGGAAGTCGTTTCCAAATATCAAAGCAACACAGGACTCGGAAAACCTTCGGGGACAGCGATAAAAGTCGCGGAAAAATCCGGTCAGGAAATCTTCGCTTATCCGTTTGATAACGGCTATATCAAACTTACTGTAAGCGAACAGGTGAAAATTGAAGACGGAAAGCCCGTCACCGTAATCAACGAATCGGGCGTGATCACCGTAGGCGCGAAGTACGACGCCGAAAAGAATTTCTTCGAAACGGTAAGTTTTGCGGAAGCCATCACGGCAGGCATCGTAAATGCCAGCGTGTCGCAGGCTTATGAATTTTTGAATATTCCCGATGCGGAAACGCTGGCGGCTGCTTTTAAAACGGCTTACGAAGAAGCTTTTGCACTCGGTTTCAGCGCGGGCGAACCTGCAAGCGAGGGAATAACTTGGTGGACGACGGGCAACTCGGGCATCGTCAAGATGACGTTAAAGGGCGGCAACGGTAACGCTTCGTTCTGGGGCGACAATACGTTGATGACTTATAACCCCGTCGACGGAAAGGTATATATTACCACGGGCGATATCGCGAACAGATATGCTTCCGAAGGTGCATCGGGCAACGGTTGGGCGCTTACCGAAATGCTTATCAATACGGCAACGGGCGTCGTCGTACAGCAGTTCGATATTCACGATACCGTTGTGGAAACGCGTCCCGTATATTTCATTACGCAGAACGGTACCACAAATAAGGTTTCCGGTACGTACGATTTCGAAGCAAACAAAGGCAGCGGCGAGTGGGTTAAATATATTTCGCAGTTCGGCGGAAGCATTTCTTCTACGCCTGTATCCGGTTTGGAATCTTCTAAAGTCGGCGAACAGATCAGCGTTGATTTTTCCAAATTCATAGTCAATGAAAACGGATATTACGTAAATTATACGCTTACTTCTGCACAAGGCTCCATCGATGAAAACGGCGTGTTTACGTATACGCCTGCCGAAGCGGGAAAGATAACGGTTACGGTAGAGGCGGCGAGTGCGTTCGATAAACTGACGCTTACTGCGGAAATCGAAGTTAAGGGAGACGGCAATACCGATCCCGTTGATCCGGATCCCGATCCGACTGATCCCGAAAAAGAAGGATGCAACGGTTGTAACGGCGCGTTCGGCGCGGGTGAAGCGGGTGCAATTGCGGCAATAGCTCTCGTCGTTGCAGGCTTATTTATGATCGTGAGAAGAAATAAAAGAGAGGACTAAAAGTGTCGTCGATATATGAAACCGGGCGGGAGAAAGAAATTTCTCCCGCTTTGGAAAACGAAAAACCGAATTGCAAAACGATGCGCGCGAAAATTTCCGAGTTTTCTTTGAAGTTGTCGGATGAGAAGCTGCGCAGAATGTTTATAAATTGTTTTTATTCCACCCTCGATACCGCTGCGGAAATGCTCGAAGATGGTAGCGCGTTCATGTTGACGGGAGATATTCCCGCTATGTGGCTACGTGATTCCGCCGTGCAGGTCATGGCTTATCTTCCGTTTGTAAACGAGGATGCGGACGTAGCGAAATTGATTCGCGGGCTTTTGAAAAGACAGTTTTTCTACATCGGGCTCGATCCCTACTCCAACGCTTTTAATAAAGAGCCGAATAATCGCGGACATAAGGATGATGTGACCGATTGGGACAGTCCGTGGGTTTGGGAACGCAAGTATGAGATCGATTCGCTTTGCTATCCGCTCTGGCTTGCGCAGAAATATTCTCAAAAAACGGGAGATTTCTCTGTTTACGACGATGCTTTCCGCATTGCGCTCCGTAAGATCATCGATACGTTCCGTACGGAACAAAATCATGCGACGAAAAGCGCGTACTTTCATTCCCGTCCCAAATATCCGCAGTTCCCAACGTTGCAAAACGGAGGTAAAGGAAATCCTGTCGGTTACACGGGCATGACGTGGAACGGCTATCGTCCCAGCGACGACGTGTGCGAGTATGGATATCTTGTTCCTTCAAATATGTTTATTACCGTCGTTTTCGATTATCTTTGCAAAAATGCGGAAAGAGCGAATGTAGCGGATATGCGTTCGGAAATGAAAACATTGATAAGCGAAATCAGCGAAGGCATTGCAAAATACGCTGTCGTCGATTCTCCTTATGGAAAAATTTACGCGTATGAAGTGGACGGTCTGGGCGGCGTAAATCTGATGGATGACGCCAACGTTCCCAGTCTGCTTTCTCTGCCTTATCTCGGATATTGCGAAAAGAACGATCCGTTATATCTTAATACGCGCAAGTTCGTCTTAAGCGAAAACAATCCGTTTTATTATAAGGGAAAAATCGCGGAGGGACTCGGAAGTCCGCATACGCCCGATCGTTATATCTGGCATATCGGAATTATCATGCAGTTGTTGACTTCCGACGACGGCGAAGAACGAAAAAAGTGTATGGAAATGCTTTTGAAAACCGACGCGGGGTGTGAAGTCATGCACGAGGGATTTCATTGCGACGATCCTTCGCTTTATACCCGTCCATGGTTTTGCTGGGCAAACACGTTGTTTGCGATAGCGGTTATGGAAATGAGTGAAAAAGGAGAACTGTAATTGAAAACAAAATGGATATCCTTGATTCTCGCTGCGGTGCTGGGCGTAACTGTCGGAGGATGCGGTAAAAAAGATATGTACGCTCCGTTAAACGAAAAAGCGGCGGAATACGCAAAAAGGAGCGTGGAACTCAATCAGTCCGTCAAAGAGAAATATTGGACGGAAGAAGCGCTTTTTATGTATCATTATTATCCTAATTTCACGACGGATGCTTCGGGGGATATGAGCACTGCGTTTGCTTGGCCTTATACCGAAGTGGTTGCCTCTAACTGGCGTGTTGCCACGCTGGGCGACGGGTTTAAGGATTATATAGAAGATTTTTACAAAAAAACGCTGGAAGGGTTCGAGTATTACCGCGCTTACAGGAACGATTATCATACTTATTGCGCGACGCGTTCAACGATGGTCGGCATGGCTGCGGGGGATACGTATTATGACGATAACGTATGGATCAGCCGCGAATTTCTCAACGCTTATGAAATTTTCGGTGAGGACGATTATCTGCAAACTTCCCGAGCCGTTGCCGATTATATTTGGAGCGGCTGGGCGAATGACGAACTCGGCGGGATATACTGGTGCGAGCAGAAGAAAAATTCGCGTAATACCTGTTCTAATGCTCCGGCGTCCTTGCTCTTTGCTCGCCTTTCGCAGGCGTTAGACGACGATACGTGGCTACAGCGCGCCGTTCAGGTTTACGAATGGACATACGAAACGCTGCGCGATCCGTCCGATAACGTCTATTGGGATAATATTTCCAACGAAGGCAACATCACGACTTGGAAATTTACTTACAATACGGGCAGTATGATTGCTGCGGGCGTAAAACTTTACGAAATTACGGGCGAGCAAAAATATCTCGATCAGGCATCGGCTAGCGCTCAGGGTGCGTATGATTTTTGGTTTAAACAAAGCGACGGTTATGATTATAAAACCATAACTTCGGATAATCCTTGGTTTAACGTATTGCTGCTGGATGCGTGGGTGGAGCTTTATAAGTATCAGCCGAAAGCGCTCGAATATATTGAAACGTATGAGGCAAATCTCAATCATGCGTATTCCATGCTTACCGATGGTTTAATGCCCAGCAATTGGGTCACGGGGTGGAGCAAAGACGAAAGCGGAAACGCGGTAGTCAACAAAGTCAACGTGCTCGATTCCGCGGCAAATGCCGAAAATTTCGGTACGCTGGCATATTTTTATCAATTTGTTAAGGGAGAAAATCAATGAAAACGAAAATAAAATTATTGACGCTGGCGCTCTCGTTGCTCCTTGCGGCGTCATCGCTTGCAGCTTGCGGAGAAAAAGCGGGCGAGCAAGAGGACGTTTATTATACGGTAACTTATGCGTTGGACGGAGGCACGATGGAAGCGGCGCAAAGCGAAAAGGTAAAAAAAGGGGAGTCGGTCACTCTTCCTTCTCCCGTAAAAACGGGCAGTATTTTTGGCGGTTGGTATGAAGGAGAAACGTCTGTAGGTCTTGCCGGAGAAAAATATACGCCGACAAAAGACGTTACGCTTACTGCAAAATGGTCGGTCGATCCTGTTTCTTTGTACGGCAAGGAAAATCTCGACCGTGCGATAGAATATGCAAAAATTATAAGGGAAAACTATTGGAATTCCGATACGCATTTATCTTCTCTTACTCCCGAAGGCGGCGCGCCGTACCTTTGGCCGTATACCGAGCAGGTTTCTATGGTCAACGGTATACTTCTTTGTATAGATGAGTCGCATCCCGACTACGATTATTTTACGGAATATCTCGAAGAACTAATTGTCGGACTCAGGCATTACCGCGTTAAAGAAGTACGCGTCGGTTCCAGACAATCTTGGGAAAATGCCGACCATGTTCTTGCGCCTTTCGGCGTGAACGACGGAACGCCGAATTCTTACGCAATTTACAATTCCGGCAGGAACGGCAGCGCGATAGACAGCGTTTTCGCGGGTATGGACGGCGTATTTTTCGACGATAATATTTGGGTGGCAAAGGAGTTTTATTACGCATACGTCAATCTCGGCAAGGCGGAATATTTCAACGAAGCGATGAATATCGTTAATTGGATTGTCGGCGAAGGTTATGAAGAGACGAAGGGACTTAACGGTATTTATTGGAGATGGTCTGCAAAATTCCTTTTTGAAAACAAAGCTGGCGGCGGATTGGACGATAATAATCACGCCTCGCTGAATGCTTGTTCTTCCGCACCCACGGCGATGATGCTCGTAAAACTCGCGGCGCAAATGGATAACGAAGAATTCGGTGGAAAGTTTGATTCGCAAAAAGAAGACTTTATTCTCAAAGCGCAAAATATATATGAATTTTGTTATTCGGAACTGCTTAATCCCGCGACTAACTGTTTGAGAGATAAAATTTTCCTTGCGGAAGGTTTTGAAGACATGAGCAATAAAGATCAACAAATCCAGTTGGTGGACGCGCAGGAACTTCCCTATAATACGGGTACGTTTATGACCGCGGGAGCAGAGCTTTATAACTGGTTTAAGGAAGAAACCCCGTTGCTGGCGGATATTTATCATGAAAGAAACGTTGAGGTGGCTGCCGGGGCGGATAAGAAATTTGCAAACGGAGCGGTGCTTGAAGGACAGTATGCGTATAATACCAACAGCTGGTTTACCTCGTTCTTGCTCGAAGGTTTTATGGATTTAGCCGATGCCGACGAAAATTGTGCGGAATATATCGAACACATGCGTTCTTCTTTGGATTACGCATGGAAAAACAATCGTTCGCAGGATGGTTTGGTAAGCCCTGCTTGGATTGAAGGCTGGTCGCATTTTAACGATAGCAACCCCAACTCGGAAGGCAATCCCCGCCAGATTCTTTTGCAATCGGCAAACGCGCATTGCTATGCAATGCTTGCAAGATACTTTGCATAAAATAAATCGATTTGATTAAAAAAGCTGTCGCAATTTTATTATTACGACAGCTTTTTTATGCTTTAATATTGCTATGATGTTTTTATATTTTTGAATTTAGGCTGCTCTTGTTATCAAATGTTCTTGTTTTTAAATTATGTCCATTTTAGTTGCTCTACCCTTCAAGTATAGATTCAAGAAGAATACCGTCCGCGCCTTGAGAGATACTATTTGTTCCATGCTTAATTCTATAGAATGCCAATTCAAAATTTTGCCTTGACAAAAATTCCTCATAAATCATTGATGAGCTTCTTCCCATAACTGTATAACCAATTCCTAACTTTTACTTTTTCCCATTCCTCACCTGCTCCACATAGCCGAGCAGGTATAAAAACGCAGGGGCGGGGATGCGATAGACGCTCTTTTTGCCGTAGGAATGAAGCCCGAAGTCCTCCGGACGCTTGGTGATGACGAGGTTTGGATGCTTTGCGCCCGCCTCCGTCACGATGGCGTCGTCCTCCGCGATCTTC